>JBATKL010000185.1:0-2541 GCA_049669385.1 Candidatus Electrothrix sp.
CCAATAATTTTAAGAACATTACCGTCAGGATCGACAATATCAAACCTTACCTTAAATTTTCCCTCGTTCTGAGGAGCTGCAAGCATTTCAGCGTAAATAATGCCATTGTCGCCCTTTGATAAATCGAACTCAGGGTTCGGATCCTTGAAGCTGGCTCCTTCACCTTCATCAAATACATTACCTTCAGTATCTTTAGTCTCATAAAAAGCAAAAGCAAGGCGATAATCCAAAGCATCACAATCGGAAACATCTACCCGCCAGCCGAAGGTCGCACGTTCGCCTGGTTGAAGTGGACCCGGTGACTCCGGCTGGGCACCGTCTTTATCGAACAGAACTGTGGGGATGCAGGATGCAACAGCCGCCTCACTCCTGTCAAGCAGCAGAATTTTGAGTGCCTCTATAGGTACTTTGTTTTCTGCCGCCCGCAAAGGGAGAGCAAAACAGGAAAAAATAAAAAGAAATGAAAACAGAGAAAAACCGAGAGACCGAACAAGACAAGATAAGCGGAACATAGTTTATTCCTTCGGAAGCGGAGAGTGATATGAAATTTTTATGGGTAAAAAAGAACACAGGAAGGAAGGTGTGTCAATGAAAAAACACAGGGTTATTAGGAAGGTAGTACACACTGCAAGGTTAATATGTCGATTTTACCGTACATTTCAGTAAATCTCGTACGGCAGGAATCTCACTTGATTTGTTTCCGTTCAAACGACCATGCGCTATAACTTTTCTCCTATCATGCGTGACACCGAGAATAACAGCTTGAGTATCCCCACTTTTTACTGTTCCTCTCAAGGTCTTTCCGTCAATCGCCACCCATTCTTTATTGCTATCACGCTTAAGGCGTATTCCGAAATGCTGTTCAATCAAATCGTTCAGCATTGTCCAATCCAGCTGATTCAAAAAACGCGGCAGATGAGCACGCGAAATGTGCTTAGCATTTTTGCAACCTGTCACTTCCCGTAACCACTTGATACGGTTTTTTATAAACCTCTGAATCCCTGAAACTGTTGAACGACCGACTAACGTCGCCGAAACCAAATATAGGGAGAAAAAACATCATCCCGGCAGGTTCAGGGTAAAGGTTGATCCCCTGCCAAAGTGGCTTTCCACCTCAACGGTTCCTCCCTGGCTCTGGGCAATATGCTTGACAATAGCCAAGCCCAAGCCGGTGCCGCCGTTTTCTCTGCTCCGTGCCTTATCGCAGCGATAAAATCGTTCAAAAATTCTGTCCAGATGTTCCTTTCGGATACCGCATCCCGTATCCTCGACCGCGATCCTGACCCATTCTTTCTTACCGCTCTTGCCGCTGTCCTGCTGAACTTCCGCCCGGACAAGAACGCTTGAACCGGAGGGGCTGTAGGTCATGGCGTTGTTGAGCAGGTTGACCACAGCCTCTTCCAGCAGGGCCGGGTTATGTATCGCCTTAAGATCGGGTGGGCACTGGAGATCAAAGCGTATTTGTTGTTCGTCCGCCTTGAGTTTACAGGTCTGTAAGGCTGCATGCAGGGTCGGATACAGTTCTTTCAAAGCAAGATCAAGCGAGGTCTTGTGACTGTTGGCCGTATTTTCAATGCGGGAGAGGCTCAACAGATCATCGATAATGGCATCCAGCCGCCCGGCCTGCCGCAAAACAATCTGCAAAAATTTGTTCCCGTCCTCATGGGCAGCTACGCCGCCGTCAAGCAGGGTTTCCACATAACCCTTGATCACGGTAATAGGCGTCTTGAGTTCATGGGAGACATTGGCAACAAACTCCCGGCGTACATTCTCCAGACGGTTGATGCGGGTGACATCATCCATAACCATCAAGGCACCGATGGGTTGCTGTGCATTATCCTGCAAAGGAACGACCCGTACCTCCAAGGTTGTCCGATGTTGGCCGTCAAAGAGTTCCACTTCGGCGGCAGCACAGTTATTATTGCGTAAGGTGCCTCGGATCATCTCCATCAACTCAGGGTTGCGCAACATCCCTTGCACCGGCCTGTCTTTGCTGATGCCCGGATCAATACGGAAGAGAAGGCCGGCAGCTCGATTCAGGCGGATCACGCATTCTTCAGCATCCACGGCCAGTACTGCTTCGGTCATGGAGGAGAAAACAGCCTCCAGTTCATTATGCTGGCGGCGGGTCAGGAGGATGCGCTCCATAAGCTGCTCCGCCATCCGATTGAGCGAGATGATCAGGCCGCTCATCTCAAGCGAGAGTCCGTGTTCATGGATATTGACGAGTCGGGTCTTTTCTCCTGAAGAAAGTTGCTCCGCTCCTCGTTTAATGTCTTCCAGAGGGCGACTGATGCGCAGGGCCAGTTGGCGGGAAAAGACTGCTGCCAGCAGGATCGTCAGAAGGGAGGCCAGAACAACCCGGTTGCGGATGGTTCCCAGAACCGTATTCAGGGCCGTGGCCGGAACCGATAAGCGCAGCGCACCCGTTTTATCGGCATGATCGGTATTATCGGCAGGATCGGCAGGGTCGGCAGGACTGAGGCGCAGCGGGATGGCGACATAGAGCATGTCACGGTGCAGTGTTGTGGAAAATCGGAG
>JBATKL010000186.1:0-2712 GCA_049669385.1 Candidatus Electrothrix sp.
ATTCCCAGTAAAATGAAATGCCCCAATTTATCCCCACCAGGAAACATGTATAACCGACGAATAAAGAAAGGTAAAGTTCCTTGACTTGCTGCGTAGATCACATAGAGGAAGAAGGCGAGAAAAAGTATCCCGAATATTGCCCAAAGCCTGCTTGATTTTTTTGCTGCGCTACTCATTTTTACACCGAGTTCCTCTTGCCCCGACTTCTTTTCATCATCGACCATGAGCACGTATCCAGCCGATTGAGATTAAGGCTTCGAACCCTTTTCATTCTATAATATCCAGCAACTTTCTTGATGCACCGGCAGGTTTCTTGTCGCCTTGCTCCCATTCATTCCAAGTATAATGACATACTTACGAGGATAAATCAATCGTGTTTCGTTTCTTTTTACCCGCTTGCCACTTCATGCTCTTGGTCAACAAACTTGAGGATGCCGGAGGAAGAGGAGTGGTGATGTTTTTTTGTCTGACGGAGTGTCTTGGGAGCTGGAGGGAGCGGGGCAATATCAAGCGGCATTGATAAAAAAGCTTGCGTGGAGTGTAAAATTTTGTACTGTATGCCGAAATAACGCTCTCCTGTAGTAAAAAAAATGCTGAGGATTTGAAAAATGGGACGTCGCGAAGCGGTCCGCATATTGATGCGCAGCCCTTTTTATTTTCGGATGTCAGTCAGGCAACGACTGGAACTGATAAAAGATTATTGTCGCGAAATTGCAAATTATTCGTTTCCCTAAGGCGAAAAGAATCCATTTGTCCTGCCGAATCATTCGATTTGCAGGGCCACTTCTTTGAAAAAGCCGGACGCAAGAAAGATCTTCCTCTCTTGTTTCATCCCGCCCCTGCTTTTCCAAAACCATGTGCCGTGAATCTGACTGTAAAGAGAAGGGTACATCGCGCACCCTTCTTTTCATATCATACAATCACGGTTTTTTTGGGATGTAGTCCACGTTCACTTGGCCTTTAAGATCTACATCAGAAGAGATGATTTTGCAATTATGAGCTCGTGATGTCGCTACGATAATGGCATCCGCCATAGCTAACTTTTCATACAGAGCAATATCTGCGGCGGCAAGCGCAAGGGTGTCATCAAGCGGAATCACCTGCGAGTTTTTCATATACCCGGCAGCAAGTAGCGCCTTTTCCTCGCCGACCTCTCTCTTTAAAATCTTATAGACTTCGTAGAGAATGATAGCAGGCATCAGGATGTTTTCTGTATCCGCAAGATGTTCTTTGTATTTGTCGGCCAGTATGCCGTCGGTAAACCATTCCAGCCAGCCGCAGGAGTCAACAATAATCATATGACTCGATCCTTCTTCTCCCGGTAGTCAGCGGTTCGGGCACCCGAGGCAATACCTCTTAACTCATCAAGCGAGGCGTGGGGAATCAGGATGAGCATTTTGTCTTTTTCTATGACGGTCAGTTTTTGTTTCGGCTTGAGATTCAGATGTTCTCTGACCGGTTTGGGAATGACTACTTGATACTTACTCGATATAGTCGTCTGCACGATATCCTCCTTTTTATTGATCGATACAGTTAGTGTAGGTTTTTCGCGAAAAGATGTCAAGCATCATCCTTTCTTCTGCATCTTCGCCCAGCTATCCCGCAGAGTAACAATGCGGTTAAAGACCGGTTTATCCGGGCTGCTCTCCTTACTGTCCAAACAGAAATATCCCTGCCGCTCAAACTGCACCCGATCCTCTAAAGCGATATTGGCTAGGTAAGGTTCCAGGATACTGTTCGCCAGCACCTGACAGGAGTCAGGGTTGAGGAACTCTTTAAAATCCTTTTCTTTGTCCGAGTCTGGATTCTCTACGCTGAAGAGCCGGTCATAGAGGCGCACCTCTGCCGGGATGCCGTGCTTGGCCGAAACCCAGTGGATGGTGCCCTTGACCTTGCGCCCGTCCGGGGCCGAGCCTCCCCGCGTCTCAGGATCATAGGTGCAGTGCAGCTCAACCACCTCGCCGTTCTCATCCTTGATAGCCTTGTCACAGGTGATCAGGTAGGCGTAGCGCAGGCGCACTTCTCGGCCTTCACTGAGGCGGAAGAACTTTCTTGGCGCGTTCTCCATATAATCATCCCGTTCCACATAAATCTCCCGACTGAAAGGGATCATCCGAGTACCCATGTCCGGGTTCTGGGGATGGTTCTGCGCTTCCAGTTCTTCTTCCTTATCCTCTGGGTAATTAGTGATCACGATTTTCAGGGGATTGAGCACGCCCATCACTCTGGGCGCATGCACATTCAGGTCATCGCGCACTGAGTTTTCCAGCACACCCATGTCGATCCAGGAATCGCGCTTGCCCACCCCGATGGTATCGCAGAAATTACGGATGGAGGCCGGTGTATAGCCGCGCCGACGCAGGCCGGAGATGGTTAGCATCCGGGGATCATCCCAACCGTCTACATGGTTTTCCTCCACTAATTGGAGAAGCTTGCGCTTGCTCATCACGGTGAAGTTGATGTTCAGGCGGGCGAACTCGTACTGACGCGGGCGGCAGGGTGTGGCCAGGGTATCCAGTACCCAGTCGTAGACCGCCCGGTTGTTTTCAAATTCCAGGGTGCAGATGGAGTGGGTGATCTGCTCAATCATGTCGGACAGGCAGTGGCAGAAATCGTACATCGGGTAGATGCACCAGGTGTCGCCGGTGCGGTGGTGATGTTTGTTCATGATCCGGTAGATGGCCGGGTCGCGCATGATCATATTGGGCGAGG
>JBATKL010000187.1:0-10700 GCA_049669385.1 Candidatus Electrothrix sp.
TTCAATATCTCTATAAAACTTCAAGCAAAAGACATTCAATTAAACGAAAAAATCTCTATAATCTCTACAGAAAATGAGACCGAAATACATTTCAAGCAAAACAGGTTCTCACTCTACCCCTTAGATCAAAACAATCCATACTTTATTCAATTTTGCGATGAACTTATAACTTCATGCAAAAATGAGATTAACAATATTGCACCTTAATTAAATATTTCGCATAATGGATTTTATGTAAAAAAAGAGGGGGCTGCTTTAAGCCCCATGTTACTCCAGAAGAATTTTTATAGGTTCTTCAGGGATCACATAGGGCCTTTCCTTGCCTTACCGATATCTTAATGCAACTCCCCTTGAATCCGGGTCAGTCCATCGGATATAAGGCCGGTGTAATGATCGACAATTTTTCCGGTCAAAACGGTATCGCATGTCCGATCCGCATCAATCAGCAATCTGCCGATAAATCCCAGAGAAGCGGAAAAAACGAAAAGTTCAAGCAGGATGTCTTCAATATGTTCCTGTTCTGCTTTTTTGGGGGCCGTGTTGTTCTTTTCATTCTTCATGCTGCGGCCTCCTGCATGTCCAGAGGGGGCAAGGTGGCCTTGTTCGTTTTTTTGATAATGTGGGTAAGGTCGATGGGATGAAAGATGAATGGAACGATAGAGGTATCTTGCATGGTTTTACTCCTTGGTTGGATATAATATTTTCCACCCATGCGCTGTCAAACACAAAAAAGGCGGAACGTACAGGTTGACAGACCGGAACCAAGGAACCGGCGAGCGCAAGGCTCCCCATACGGCCCGCCTAGCAGAGGAGCAAAGCCGAATATTGGACACAAAAAAACCGCCAAAAAAAGAAAAATGACGGTGCGTCCGCCTTGGTTGATCGGGCTGTCAATCCCGGCCCACGGATTTTGCCGCAGGCAATGAATAAATTACAGGGGGAACGGGCTATGGTCAATAAAAATATGATAGCTCTCTATCCCCTGTTATCAAGAGCAGGGAGACACCAAAGGAGACACCGGAGGAGACAGCGAAAAGGGGGTGTCTCTTTATAGCAATTCCCTTCTTTCCAAAAAGCCCCACCCAAAGCCCCATACCTGGGGCTTATAAAAATGCACTCCGGGCCTGCCTCAAAATGCAGATGAAAGCCCAAGAATGCCCCCTTAAAGTTTCGTTTTCTTCCTGCCCGAAACCCTTCTACCCGGTTGAACATTCAGGAGCATATAAAAGCATTCTTGAGCTTTTCAGGCGATTTCAGCAGATTTGTTTTTTAAGGTTTCGGTTCAGGTTACACCCCTGGAACCTCCCTGAAGACAAGCACAACGGAAAGCCTTTGCTGAAAGTTAGCTGCTTGGTGAGCGGGTGTGGAGTATACTTCGGGCAAGAGATTGTTCAATAAATCCTGACTGTACAGCTTGGGCAGTTCCGCCCGGATACGGTACATATATAGAAGAAGCAATTTTCTATACATGAGCAGGTTGTCGTGCAGAGGAAAACGGCTTTTTGTATACATGAGTGAACCCCGTTTCCATCTCATGCAAAATCGGGTAGTATATTTGTGTGACATGACCAAACCCGCAAAAAAATACCGAACAGATTGATACGCTATGCCTGAAGCCTTTATTACCCCGCATGTGCTCAGTTGGGCAAGAAAACGGGCGCAGTTCAGCACGGATGCTGCTGCGCATAAGGTAAAGGTGCGTCCTGAGCAGTTTCTTGCCTGGGAGGAGGGCAAAAAGCGGCCAACCTTCCGGCAGGCGCAAACCCTTGCCAAGGTGTTTCATGTGCCGTTCGGATACTTCTTTCTGCCTGCCCCGCCGAAACAGGAACCGGATATACCCGACCTGCGGACTGTGGGCAGCAGAACCATGCCCGGTTTCAGCCTTGAATTTCTTGATCTGTACAACGATATTCTGCGGAAACAGGACTGGTTCCGAGAATACCGTATGCAGGAGGGGGCACAGCCGCTGCCCTTTATCGGCAAATACTCCGTAACAGATGATTACCGGGTGGTGGCGGAGGATATACGGCAGGTGCTGTCTGTGGATGAGGTCCGCAGTTCCGCCCGAAATTGGGAACAGTTCATCACCTGCCTGATTGAACAGGCCGAGGATGCCGGTATCCTTGTCATGCGCAATTCCATTATCGGCAACAACACCCACCGCCCGCTCTCCGTTGATGAGTTCCGGGGCTTTGCCCTCAGTGACCCGGTGGCACCGCTCATCTTTATCAATTCCCGTGATGCCAAATCCGCGCAAATCTTCACCCTTGCCCATGAGCTGGTTCATCTCTGGATCGGACAGAGCGGAGTTTCCAGCCCTCAGCTGAATAAAGAGAAAAAAGGCAAACGTGGAAAGAAGGTGGAAACCTTCTGCAACAGGACGGCTGCGGAGATACTGGTTCCTGAAGCGCAGTTTCTGACTGATTGGAACAGCGAAATTCCGGCGCAGAACAATATTGCCCTGCTTGCTCAACAGTACCGGGTCAGTCAGCTGGTTATTGCCC
This sequence comes from Candidatus Electrothrix sp., assembly GCA_049669385.1. Taxonomy (GTDB): domain Bacteria; phylum Desulfobacterota; class Desulfobulbia; order Desulfobulbales; family Desulfobulbaceae; genus Electrothrix. Next base: position 2,505 of record JBATKL010000187.1, read on the forward strand.
GGCGCGGATACGATCTGAACGTGTTGCCCTATGATGTGTTGCAGGATTTTTACCGGCAGGCTGTTCAATATGACCGAAAGAAAAAAGAGAAATTAGCTGAAAGTGCAGGCGGCCCCAAGTCCGACACCATGCGCAAGTTCAGAAACGGCAAATTGTTTTCCCAAGCTGTGGCGGCTGCGGCCCTTGAGGGCAGATTACTGCTGAGGGATGCCGGTTCTCTGCTGGGGATTAAACCGGCTGGCCTGAAACAATATGCGGACTTTCTGACAGGGAAATAATATGGACTACTGCCTGGACAGCAACGTATTTATTCAGGCCAAAAACGCTCACTACCATTTTTCTATCTGCCCCGGTTTCTGGGACTGGCTTGTTCTGCGGGCCGGGACAGTGGGTTCTATTTCTCCTGTTCTGGAAGAGCTTCAGAACGGCAACGATGAATTGAAAGATTGGGCTGAAGAGATAAAAGGCTCTCATTTCTTTGCCGAGGTGACGGAACCCACTGTTCAGGAAGTCTTCAGATCAATTGCCAGCTATGCGGTGGAGAATCACAGTCAGCGCGTAGCTGAACATTTCCTTTCAGGGGCCGACCCGTGGCTGATAGCCTTTGCCAAAGTCCACGGATGTATTGTTGTAACCCATGAGGCATACAACCCGCAGGCAAAGAGAAAAATCCTCATCCCCAATGTCTGCCATGAATTTGAGGTCGATTATACCGACTGTTTCACCATGCTGAAAAACCTGGACGTTCGCTTTGTTCTGGAAGAAACCCGGAACGGAGAATGACGCAATCTGCACGCTATCAGCTCGCTTTCTGTGTTTCCCCTCTCCCTGCCTGAAAGTCAGCCCCTCACATAACGACGGGTAGCCTTTTTCACGGCTGCTGTTCTTCCGAAAAAAGAAAATTGAGAAGTACCCCGGAAAAAATTTTCGGGTGGTTTGCGCTTTGCTCTGCTGGGACAGATAAACCGAAAATCCGTTTATCTGCTGGGGATAGTGCTGGGGAAACAAAAAAAGGGAGTCAAGCTGTATAGCTTAACTCCCTGATATATTTGGTGCGCCAAGCAGGATTCGAACCTGCGACCTACGGCTTAGAAGGCCGTTGCTCTATCCAGCTGAGCTATTGGCGCATATTTGATCATGTTGTAAGGGGAGATTATTATACAGGAGAACGACGAGTAAATCAACGTTCTTTTTTTGCCGACATGAATCCGGACGGATTTTTGGTCATACTGGGCCAGCCCGGCCTCCTGCTCCCACACTTTTCTATAACAGCAGCAACAGCATTGCGGGCAAGAAGGCATTTCCGCTGGACGCCTCAGTGTCTTCCCAAAGATTAGGCATATTCCCGGTGGCAAGCAGGGCATACAGCATCTGCAAGGTCTTGTTAAAATAGCTTTGATCATCGGTAAAGCTGACAAGATAGGCAGAGGAGGCATCAAGCCAGGCTTGATGCTGACTGTCGACCAGCGCAGCGGTGGTAAAGCCGCCGACAAAGGTGGGATTATTCCACGAGCCACTGACAGAGCCGTCCAGATTATAACCGTCTTTCACCAGGGTTGGGTCACCGGAAACAGCGGTTTTGATCCAACTGCTTATATCATCGGCGACAGTGTGCGCGTCAGCATCGCCGTACCAGAGATAGGCCCAGGCCATGCGCCAGGGAACCCGAACCGCATCGTAGCTGAAGTTCGTGTCCAGGGGCTTTCCTGTTTCATCACACCAGTCCGGTACCAACCCGGTGGTGGAATTTCTTGCTGCCAGAATCAGACTGTAGGAATTGGCAATCACCTCGTTCCAGAATGCCATATAGCCCGTATCTACTTCGGCAAATAACCTGAGGGCGACAATCGAGAAATAAGACGGGTTTTTTTTATCGTCCCAGACATCTCCTGGTTTTAAATACTTGTTCGAATTAACTTCATGTTGCCTTATTTTAGCGATAAGTGCTTTTGCATCAGTAAGATATTGGACATCCCCCCATTGTTTATACGCCATGATCAGGGCCAGGGCCGCGTCCACTTCCGCATCAGTGGCTGCGTTCTGTTCAGTCACAGATTTGAATCCGCTGATTTTCCAGTGCATCAACCCGTTGTTATTTAAAAAACTATTGTAATATTTCCAGAGTTTGTCAAATGCATCCTGCGTGTCATTGGTCGTATTGTCCATAAAGACCATGATCAACATGCCGTAGGCAATTCCTTCGCTGACGGTCTGATCTGGAGCGTCAAACTTGATCCGAGCTAACTCGCCACTCTCCTCATAATAGGCATTCCGCCAGGTTTCATATATGGTCTGCACGTCACTGGTGGCATCATACGCAGTGGGCAGGATACCATAGGCATAGGTGCTGTTCTGCGGGAAAGGATAATTGGCAGCAAATGCGGAAAAACAGGGAAGCATCAATAGAAAAATAAGAATGATACCGTTCTTTTTCATTTTTTTCTCCATTTTCTTTTCTCCAACTTTTCGTGTTTATTTTCTCTTTTTCTCTTTTTCTCTATACGCTGTACTGTATACTTGTCAGGGCGTGGATGGGCGAGAAAACGTATTGTAACTCTATTGTAACTTCTGTCATAATTGGCGAGGCAGCCCGGCCTTCTCAGAAGAGGATCCTTCATGGTAACACCAGCTAATTTCTTGACAAAAACACCAGCTCTCTTTAGGATGGTGAGGGTAATTAATACCCAGAAAACAGCAGTGTCTCACGGGATGTCATTTTTTAACCTCAATGATAATAAATTATTATGAAGCCTATTGCCGTGACCATGGGATGCCCCGTCGGGGTCGGCCCGGAGATTCTTCTCCGTTTTTTCGAAGATATTGAGGATAAGACAGCCTTCCCGCCTGTTGTGCTTGGCGATCTTGCCGTGCTTTCCCGTACAGCGGAACAGCTTCGGAGCCAGGTGGAGCCGATTCCTTGGCACGCGGGTAATGAGATCAGGCCAGGAACTCTCCCCGTTATGGAGCTTTCACAGCTCAATGCCAAAGAGCTGCACTGGGGGAAACCAACCAGGGAAACCTCTGTTGCTATGGCGGAGTATATTCGCGCTGCGGTCCGACATACCCAAAGCGGAGATTTTGCTGCGATGGTCACCTGTCCTATTTCTAAAAAAGCCTTGAATAATGCTGGCGTTCATTTTCCCGGCCACACAGAGATGCTGGCCCACCTGACAGAGACCACCCATTATCGCATGATGCTAGCAGGTTCCCGGTTGCGGGTTGTCCTCGTCACCATTCATGAGCCTCTGGCAAAGATCTCTGAGCTGCTGACCATTGCCGAAATTCAGGATTGCATCAAAATGACGGCCAAGTCCTTGAGGACGGATTTTTCTATTACAGCACCCAAGATAGCAATAGCTGCCCTCAACCCCCACGCAGGTGAGCAGGGCATGTTCGGGCGGGAAGAGATTGAGATTATCAAACCGGCCTTGGACCGATATGACCAGGGGGACTGCAAAGTCGAAATCAGCGGGCCTTGGCCTCCAGACACGATTTTTTATAAGGCTGCCAACGGCGAGTTTGACGCCGTGATCTGCATGTACCACGACCAGGGGTTGATCCCCTTTAAGCTGCTCCATTTTCAGGACGGGGTCAATGTCACTTTAGGGCTTCCTATTGTCCGCACCTCTGTGGACCACGGCACAGCCTACGATATAGCAGGTCAAGGAAAAGCAGATCCTTCTAGCCTGAAAGCGGCTTGGCGGATGGCAGCGCAAATTGCCAAAAACAGAACAGGAGTACACAGGCATGGAAAACGGTATGCTGGTTGCCTTTGAGGGAATTGACGGCACCGGAAAATCAACCCAATTGCAGTCTTTAGCGAATTTTCTCAAGGAACAGGGCTTCCCGGTGGTCACCACCTATGAACCCACGGACAGCAGGTACGGTCGTCGGATCAGAGCATTATATCAGGATCGGAGCAGCTGTACTCCAGAGGAAGAACTGAACCTCTTTCTGGAAGATCGACGCCTTCATGTGGACGAGTTGATCAAGCCAGAGCTGGTAGCTGGTAAGATCATCCTGACGGACCGCTATTATTATTCGACAGCAGCCTATCAGGGGGCAGCTGGAATGGATACCACGGAGATCTTTGCCCGTAACAGTTTTGCGCCGAAGCCGGATTTGGTCCTTTTGCTGACCATGGACCCAGAGATTTCCATTGCCCGAATTCGTGAGGGGCGGGGCGAGGAACTTAATGATTTTGAGCAGCTGGATCAGTTACGCAAGGTTGCCGACCATTTTGCCGCTTTTACTGACCCCTGTATCGCCCGCATTGATGCTGCCCAGGCTCCGGAGCAAGTCCAGGAGGAGATCCGAAAAACCGTGCAGGACCGGCTTTTCTGAGCTTTATCCAACTCCCCCGGCTTCCTGCTCACTCCCCAATGATTTTGACCAGCACCCGTTTTTTGCGTCGTCCGTCAAACTCACCGTAAAAAATCTGCTCCAAAGTGCCGAAATGGAGTTTCCCCTCGGTAACGGCCACCACCACTTCCCGGCCCATAATTTGCCGTTTCATATGGGCATCAGCATTATCCTCATACCCATTATGGCGATACTGGGACACCGGGGCATGGGGGGCTAATTTTTCCAGCCAGACCTCATAGTCATGGTGCAGGCCGGACTCGTCGTCATTGATAAAGACCGAGGCTGTGATATGCATGGCGTTGACCAGGCAGAGTCCTTCTTGAATGCCAGATTCTGCCAAGCAGGCCTCCACCTCCGAGGTGATATTAATAAATTCCCGACGGGTCTTGATTTCAAACCAGAGTTCTTTATGGTAGCTTTTCACGTATTTCCTCTCTTTTCTCCGCTCTGTATACCGGCCACGACCTACGATCACAGCAAAGCATGAATATTGATTTTCCATATAACTGCCCTATCTGATCCTTAGGCAATACCGCAAAAAGCGAAAAAAATCAACATCTCCCTAGCTCGCCATGTTCTTTTTTCCTTGACCGGCCCTCTGTATTGCGTTACAAAATTACCCTTCATGAAGAAGAGGGCAATATATTGTTTTTATAGAATATGCACTGTAATGCCCCAGCCATCAACACTAACAGGAGGTCTCCTATGCATCTTATGTGCCCTGTGTCTTTCAAGCAGATTAACGAAAACGCCGTACGGATCAACGCAAGCTTGGCGTTCCTGTCCATCCTTTTCTTTCTCCTTACGCCCTGGAAGTGGGTCATTCTGATTGTCGGCGGCGACTTTTTTATCCGAGGCTTTCTCAATCCGCAGTACAGCCTGTTTGCCAATATCAGCAAGAAGATTCTTCCCCTTCTCAAAGTCCAACCGGTCATGGTCGATGCTGGCCCGAAGATCTTTGCCGCCAAAATAGGCTTTTTCTTCTGCTGCCTGTTGACGGTTTCATGGATCTTCGCTCTTGAACGAACAGCCCTGATCGCCGGAGCAATCTTTATGACCTGCGCCGCCCTTGAGGCCGTCTTTAAATTTTGCGTGGCCTGCCAGATATACCCCCTTATCTATAGCCTGAAAAAGGAAAAAGCCGAACAATGAGCAGGCTTGCTTCTCAAGAAGAATCTCTGCTTCGGAAACGAATCGTTTCAGTGAAAAACTGTTGACAGCTCCCTCCCTAAAATGGTAGATAGACCCTGCACAAAGACTATCTCGGAACGTGGCGCAGTCTGGTAGCGCACTTGACTGGGGGTCAAGGGGTCGGAGGTTCAAATCCTCTCGTTCCGACCAGTATATGAAGGAGTTAAGCGGAAACGCTTAACTCCTTTTTTGTTTTTTGCAGCAAACATGCAACAGAATGAGCGCGTAGAGCGCCATCAGCAGTTCGCCGGAATTTTTTTGCGGTTTAGATGAATTTATGAGTTGTGTACCCTGAACTGATTTTTTTCGGTTTAGGGTTTTTTATTGCTGATGGATTAACGGGAAGGGTTAGCGCAAGGGGGGGCTTGTGTACTCTGTTGAGTATCAGGCCGCCAAGAGCACCTTGGACAGCGGCTGATATTCCTCCGATGTAAAGAGGTCCATTCCTTTTGGCAGGTGAAAGCTTGTTCGGCATAACAGGCGAAAATGAAGCGGTGCTTCAGGATTAACTTTTTCTACAATCAGGCGAAGCGTTGTCGCCTCCTGCACCCGTCGTAATTCCTTGTTCAAATACCGAGGGCAGTAACCGACTTTGAGTTTTTCGTCTGTCTCCAGCACCAAGGCGAACCTGTCATGTTCGTTATGGTCTTCCCGTTTCAACCTGAGAATGTCACCCGTCTGCAATCGGGTAAGACCTTCAAGGTTGATTTGGTCAAGATAGCGCAGGCCGTGACTGAAGAAGTAAACAGAGTATTCTCCCTGTGCGTCCGGTTCCGGTTCTGGGAAGACGCATAAAGAATCTGTGGCCCGTTTGCCGCCGGAGCGGCCCAACAGTAACAGTGGATCGTTGTTTTTATTCTCCATATCAAGCCAGCGGACATAATCAGGATATTCCGGCCTGGATGCGTAAAGAAGTCTGTTGCGGAACAGAGGAAACAAATCTTCGGAAAAATATTCCGCGTTCAGATCGGTCATTCTGCCGAGACAACTGAAACGGGGGGTTGCTTCAGCACCTTGTGTATAGACAAAACGGTACACTCCGTCCTCTCTGGTAAGGCTGCCTACAGTATACCAGAGGCGTGTTTCCGGGTCTTGCCATGCGATAAAAAGTGATTTCATTGTCCTGCTGATGCTGAATTAAGTAAACGTTCCCGGTTGTGCTGGAGCAGAGAAAGCGCAAAGTCCTTCCCGGAAGAGCTGATATATCCATCGGGAAACGCATTGAAAATCAGGCGGCAATCCTCTTGCTTGACGGCTCGTAATTGATCAAGCCATACTGCTGCCGCTTTGGGCCGCTGCCGCGCAGCCTGAACAAAGGCATCCAGAGTGTGAAGACGTTGTTTTTTGTCCTGCCTGCTTTCATAGATAGCGGATCGTGCCCTTTGTGCATAATACTCCACTGTTCTTCTTTTGTCACGGGTTGTCATTCTCTCTTCACGTCCACGGTCGGTTTCATTTTGTCCCAAAGATGCGGCGTGGTCAAAGGTCGGCGACAAGTAGGTACGTTTCTGATAGGTTATAATTCCCCAATTTTCATGGTGTCGGTCTTGATTGGCTATCCAAGTATCAAGCAGGAGGTAGCCGATAAAAACATCAAATGCCGTTTCTATGGCACTGTCAGGCGGTTTCCAGCCTAGGGGCGAAAGAATGGTTTCCTGTATCAGCAAGGCGTGAATACGGCTGATAGTATGGTCACGATTGTTTCGGAGTTTGCCTGCCGGATAACCGGTATGTATTTCGGCCAGCAGTTCGTTGCCGTGTTCAAGGTGTCCGTCTTCGGGCTTTATAGAAGGGGAAAGTACGCCCTGTTTGCCTTTCCAGCTTGCCAACTCGTATGAAGCACAGGGCAGGCCGAGAAGGTTGCACAGTTCAGCCGCCGCCTTCTCCGCCCAATTCTCACCGGTTCCGGGTCTCCCGATCTTGAAGAGGTGTAGCTTGTCGGCGTGGTGAAACCAGAATTTTTCCTTGGTTCCGAGTTGCTCCGGCAGCTCCGGGATGCTGTCGGATATCTCAATGATTCGGTATTTTTCCACCTTCACCCTTTCTTCTGTGAATTTCTTCAGGCATCCTTGAAAAAGTTTTCAGCATTGGGGATGCGGAGTTGGCCGGAGAGGAGTTTTGGGAGGAGGGTGTCGCGAAGGTCGCTCAGCTTGTGGCCGTTCTTCACGGACTCCATTCCTTTTTTCCACATTGGTGCCAGAATGCAATCAAACGAACCAAGAAGTTCCCCTGATGGAAGAGGAATAGCGTACGCCAGCATATCTTTGACACTCGCCCGAGGCATTCGAGTACCGGTGGAACGCAGATTAGCATAATCAACAAATTTTTCAGTGAATGCAGTTAGTGTCATGTAAGAATGTAACGAATTGCTTTTGGCCCTGAAGGCTAAAATGTCGGTAGAGCAAATACCTTGGCATGGAGCAATACAAACTTTGTGAAAGTATGGGCGCAATTTTCCGAAAAGAAGGTCTCCTTTTTCAAATCCTGACTTATTACTGCTGACTGACGCACCTGAACCGTTATTATAGAGAAATAAATTTTTCTTCCCGATATGCTCCAATCCAACATAAAAATCATATCCTTCCACTTCGTCGGCTTTCACTGAGGATCTTACGTGCCTAGCAATGTCCGCGAACTTGC
>JBATKL010000188.1:0-2638 GCA_049669385.1 Candidatus Electrothrix sp.
CCAATAATGCCTCGCAATATCAAGTGTATAATCCAGCGCCGGACAAGGAACCGCAGAGGCCGCAAACTCAGCAGCCTTCTCATCTGACAGATTAATCGGATAGCCGCAATCAAGCTTTTCCCCGCAGAGCTCAGCCAACACAGCAAGACTGCCGTCCCGCATGGCGGCCAGATCATACCCCCCCTCCAGCGTGGCCAACACCTTACCGCCACAGACTTCCTCCGCCACAGTAATCATCTGACGCGTCATCCAGGCAAAACCTGCCGGAGTCACCCGCATGGCCCCTAAGGGATCATCGCTATGAATATCAAAACCGCAGGAGATCAAAATCAGCTCCGGCTGATAGGCTCGGGTGATCGGTACAATCAGCTCATTCACGATCCGGGCAAACTCCATATCTCCTTCACCACCGGCCAAAGGGATATTGAAATTAAAGCCCTCTCCATTATCCGTACCGATCTCCGGAAAGGCCCCGGTACCGGGATAAAACGGATATTGATGGCTGGAAAGATAGAGAACCTTATCGGTATCGTAAAAGCTCTTCTGGGTGCCGTTGCCGTGATGCAGATCCCAATCAAGAATCAAAATACGCTGCATCCCCAGTTCCTGCATAGCCCAGCGGGCTGCAATAGCTACGTTGTTAAACAGGCAGAATCCACCGGATTCGCCCCATTCCGCATGATGCCCCGGCGGACGAACTAGGCAAAAAGCGTTATCCAACTCACCGCTCTCAATGCGGGCAATGCCGTCCACCAAGGCACCGGCAGCAAGACAGGCCGCCTCATAAGAGCGGGCCGAGGTCTGGGTGTCGGGGTCCAGATACTCAACGCCCCTTCCCTGAGTTGATGCCACTCGATCCACCATAATCGGTGAATGGTTAAGATGAAGAACTTCATCCGAGACCGGATCAAAGCCGGGAAAGACAAAATGTTCTGCTATCTTTCCCTTATCTAGGGCATTATAAATGACCCTCAGCCGTTCCGGTGATTCTGGATGGCTGAGGTCCGGTTGATGTTCCAAAAAGAGATTATCCCTGTACACACCTGTTTTTCGCATTTATATCTCCTCTTCCAGCGTCCTGCATGTATACACTTGCTGCTCTGTAATAATAATATCCATATATTGATCATGGTCCTCCATCGGGACCTGGTTAACCATCTGTAAGGCATAGGCCAGGCCGATTCGCCGGGCCTGCGGCGCATCCTGGGTTAAAAAACGATCATAATAGCCACCACCGTACCCGAGTCTTCCCCCTAAGGGATCAAAGACCGAACCCGGCACGAGGACTGCATCAATTTCTGCCGAATCAACCGTTGCGCGGGCAATCTGTTTTTCTGTCGGCTCTAAAATCCCGAAACATCCTGGTTTGAGCTGCATCGCAGGGTCGGTGATTTGCACGGACAGTAGCCGGGACTCCTTGCGCAGGGTCACAGGAACGGAGACTTTTTTTCCTCTGGCAAGGCAATGTTCAATCAGAGTAACCGTCTCGACTTCGCTGCGAAAATGAACATAGAGGAACAGGTGCTTCGCATGAACGAAAATCGACTGTTCAAGCAGCAGGGCCTGTATCTGTTCGCTCTTGCTCCGACGCTGGGCTGCATCCAACCGATCTCTCTCAGCAAGTCGCTCTTTGCGTAATGTTTTTCTTGAATGCACTAATTATTTCTCTCAACTATGTCAGGTGGCAAAATTTCAATCTGTAACTTCCCGATTAAGGCTCCGATTGCAAGCTGTCCTTCCAGGTCGCCACGGGTAAAACGGATATGATACAGATCTGCGGGCAATTGGTTGACCGTGGTGTCGAGACTGATCCACTGCCCGTCCAGGCAGACCTCATTCCACGCGTGATAGTAAAAGGCCTTGTTGTTATACAGGGTGACCCCGGCGGCGATAGCTGTGGGAATATTGAGACTGCGGGCCAAAGCCGCAAAGAGGGCCGCATGCTCATTACAATCTCCTCTACCGCTCTTCAGAGTGGTTAAGGCATCAGGCAGGCCGATAACCGGTCGTTTTTCAATATTTTTGTACAGCCACTCAACCAAGAGGGCTACCTGACGAACAGGGTCAGTAACGTCTCCGACAATTTCTTTGGCCTTTTCCTTAATATCTGTACTGTCAGACTGAACATAGCGACTGGCTGACAACGTAGAGTTATCGCCAATGCAGCTATTTTCCGCTATTAATTTGTTATCTTGCAGTAATGGAGGGAATTCTTCCTTTGTGAGGATCAGCTTACCTTTGGCAAAGCGTTGCCGACCACCGTTTAATGCAAGCTCTGCTTCTTTCGGAAACTGTAAGCGAAAGGCTGCTCCCTGGCTGTTTTTTTCTAAAAGCTTACCGGTATACGTGACAGCAACTGCGGACAGCAGCTCGTCGCCACTATCCTGAATGTCCATTGCTTTGAATTTCGGTTCTGCCTGAAAAACAAAACCGGCTGGAGATCGTTCTCGGATCACCTTTCCCTGATCATCCAACCAGAAATTGATCTGCATCCCGGAGTACGACTCCGTAAAATGGTGCAGGTTATATATCCGATTATCGAGCAGCTTTTTTTCTTCGCCGTTATAGGTGATGACAGACGTCCTTGCCGCAAGGGAAAAAGGGTCGAAAAATGGAACCTTCAGCTTGTCCCCTTTTT
>JBATKL010000189.1:0-5812 GCA_049669385.1 Candidatus Electrothrix sp.
GCACGATCCGTTCATAGCCCCATTCACCGTCCTTCTGGAACCACTGGTAATCAATCTCCTCCCGGATAAGGCGATAGCCCAGCTTGCCCTGCTTTTGCGGCAGGCCCTTGCTGTCCAGGGCGATGACCGTAAATTTTGCCGTGCTGTCGGCCTGGACCTGATGATCCGTGAAGCCCGGCTGCACGCCCAGATACTCGGGCAAATGCCGCACCGAAACCCCGGTGCTCGCCGCAACGGTTCTGCCGTCGATGTCCATGACCTCTGCCTGAACCACTGCCTTGAGCGGCTGACGGGTTGTCTCCTGCTGCCCGTTGAGCTGGAGAAGCAGGGTACCGCGTCCCTGAGCATCTGTTGTGATGTCTGGAAGCTCAATATCAGCGATGCCCGGTTCCTCGCCAGCCCGGCCAAAGAAGAAGTTGGCAAAATCAGCAAAGGGATGGGGATCATACTGAAGGCTCATCCGGGCCTGAACCCGCAGGTTTGAGCCCGGTGAACCGTAGAGATAATCAGCCTGGACTAGAGCTTTGGCTCCATCCTTGGTTCCACCCTTTGGCGTAAGGACACCCACAGGTTCCAGCCGGGCCTCCAGACGGGGTGGTTTAAAGGACTTGACCAGAAAACCGACCTGACCCACGGGTTTTTCTTCCACATCCACATAGAGGGCTGCTGTCCAAGAGCCGGAACGGGCCGAGGCAGGCAGGTTGATGGTCTCGGTATAGCCTCCAGCAGCATCGGGGGTAAGGATGCGTTCCAGCGTGACCTTGGCATTGGGGCCTTTGAGGCGCAGGGTCAGGGGTGGGGCATCTATGGCCTGGCCTAACTGATCCCGGACCAGGGCTACCACATGCACGGTTTCACCGGGACGATAGATCCCCCGCTCGGTGTAGACAAAGGCGTCGAGCGGACCGGGAGCGGTGCGTCCGCCCACGCCCCGATCACTGAAGTCAAAGGGGGCCTGTTGGAGCTGGAGAAAGGTGAAGCCGGATTGGCTGTCCGTGGAAACCAACTGGACAGGGGCCTGACCGCCCTTGCCCCGCAGCAGGCCAGGAGCAAAATGAACCTGACCGTTTTCGTCCGTGGTCAGCGTGGACAGCGGGGTGTTATTACGGGCAGAGAGGACCACCTCGACCCCGGCAAGGGGCAGGGCTGTTGCCAGACTGCGAGCCATCACCGTGAGACCGTCACTGCCCTGATAGGCGGTCAGGCCGATATCGGTCTTGACCAGCCATTGACTGGCAGCACCTTGCCAGCGTTCCGGGGTTTTGCTGCCGTCTTCAGCAACCAGAATGTAGAGACCAGGGGCGGCAATGCTCTCTTTGGGCAGGGCCAGGGCGCTGACCGTGTTCTCATCCTCCACAGATTTGATCTCTGTTTCGCCTTGCCAAACCAGCTCGCCTTCCCTGTTCTTGATGTTCTCCAGCTCGTAGGCATTGAGCTTGCGACGGAAGCCGTTGCTGACAAACTCACCGAGGATATTGCGTTCATGGATACGGTAGAGGCGCAGGCGTACCTTGCTCACATTGATCGTATGCAGGCCCACAGCACCGGAGGCATCTGCCAGGATGTAATCGTTCTGATTAAACCAGAGCGCAGAGGGACTATGGCCGGTGGCAATGGTAAAGGCTGCCGTGTCCATGAGTTCCCGGTTTTTCCCTTTCAGGCCCTTACGGAGGGTGACCTTGTAGGTGGTGCCGTAGGATGCGCCACCGATACAGAGCTTCTTGTATTCCACAAAGAAACTTGCGTTTAAGGAAGGGGAGATCCGAACATAATCGCCGTAATGGGCCTGATCTGGATTGATCAGCACATCATTCACCCCGAGACAGAGCCTGGGGTGACCGGTTTCAGTATCCGCTGTGTAACTCTGGATCAGGAGTTTCTTGTCCTCAGCCTGCTTGATCCGCAGCCGGGCCAGCTTTTCGCCGTTTTCGCTGCTGCTTTCCAGTGTATTGAGCCGTTCATAGAGATCAATGGCAGCCGGGGTCCAGTTTTCATAGGAGGTCGTGCGGTTCTCTAGGGCCGCCCCGGCCAACGAGAGGGTGGCGGCACGGAGTTTGTCATTACCGGCGGCAAGATAAGCCAGCAAGCCGCTTTGACTTGCCTGGGGCCATAGCTTGGCACAGCTGTTTGCCCTTGCCACGGCAAGCCAGAGATCGGCATCTGGTTGCCCGGAAAACAAAGCAGCCTGCCTGTATAGGGGAATAGCGGCAGTGCATTGCCGTTCCGCTGCCATGATATCTGCGGCCCGGCGGAGGAGATCCGCCTCCTGTGGCTTCGGAGGCAGGTTACCCTTGGCCGTATAGCTCTTCGCAAACGTGCCAGCTTCCTTTTCCAGTGTATTTAGGCTGTAGTCTTCGGCCCGGACCGAGCCGGAAAAAAGCATGGCCTGGAGAAGAAAGAGGGTTACGGCAAGGAGAGTCGTTTTCATGGGAGGCTCCGTTAAGAAACAGGGGGAAATGGCCGGGCCGGGCCTTGGGCAGCAGGAAGCTGCTGTCCTTGGCGGAGCCCTGTTGCTTCATACGCGGAAAGATACGCAGAAAGCTGGTGCCAAGTATCAATAGTATTTTCTTAAACACAGGCGGGAGGGCTTGGCAAGGGGAAAATACTTTGGAGGTCGATACGTTCGGAAGAAAAGGCGGTGATGTGGGGCAGGGAGGAGGGAGGCAGTTGCTCTCTTCTCGGTAGGGGGCGTTCAGAATGAACGCCCCTTGAAAGCAGTTAGAAGAGCAGCTCTGCCTTAGAATTTTATCCGAACACCGCCCATGGCGAGAGTAATCGGCTCGTAATCAGCGGCAGTATTGTCTTTCAGCTCAAAATTACGGTAGGCTGCAAACAGCTCGGTGTTGTAGTCAGATAGTTTCTGAACAACCTGAACACCATAAGCGGTGCCTTCCTCTTCAGTGTCCTGATTCTTGATATTGGAGAATACACCGTAATCAAAAGAACAGGCAGTGGAACCGGCGGAAAAAATCTTGGCCTTATAACCAATCTTGCCGTACATAAAGGTAGGATCATCACCATTGGCAGGCATATCATCCAAGTCACGGGTACCACCAGCCACAGTAAGGTTGAGGCCAAACCCGAACAAAACTGAGGCTGATCCGTTAATCTGGGTGTAATCCTTCCCCTCACCAGGATCGGAATAGGCTACAGCAGCTTTCAGCTTTGTTCCGCCAAATTCACCGGAATACCTGAGGGCAGCATCAGCCATTTCTTTTTCACCCAAAGATGCTCCGAGGGAAAAACCAGCTAGGCTTGGGGTATCATAGCGTACACGGTCCTTCTTGCTCAGGCCGTCCATCTGGTTAAAGACATTACCGACGGTGATGCTCTTGACCTCTTCACCCTCAGCGACAGCTACTGTCTTCGTATTATAGAAGGCAAAGCCGCCGCCTGCATCAGCCATACCTGAGTTACCGGCCAAATCAGTTCCTGACAGATCCACCTCAGAGGTCTCATCAGAGGCCATCTTGCCTGTTCCAAGAGAAACCTTACCGATGTTGCTGAAATCAAAGTAGACCTCCATTGCCCGTTCTTTGAGATCGGCAGAGATACTTTCATTATCCATGGAGACCTGCTCAGAGGGGTTAGCCTGCCATTGCACCTCGGCATTCCCTCCGACAGTCAGTTTTTCAGATGCCTTGACCTTTGCTTTCAGGCCGACCCTGCTCTCGGAGTGGGTATTATCAACATGGAAAATCTTGCTGTCATTGCCGTCATCAACAGTCATAACCGCTCTGTTGATATGACCGTACAGCTGGAGACCCACCTTATCGTTACCCGACTTGATTTCAAGGGCCGAGGCCGATACCACACCACCGAGTAACATCGCACTGACTGTCATGGTAATCGCACTGGTTGAGTAACATTTCTTCATTATCTTCCTCTTTGTTCCTTCTTCTTTTTATTGACATAAAAACAGCCAGTTTGCTTTACAGGAAAGCAGACAGGCTGATAAAAAAACTCTTTATCCTGCTCGTATCTCCGCAGATAAAAATATCAGCCAAAACGACCGGTAATATAATCCTCGGTCAGCTGATGTTTAGGGTTGGTAAAGAGCTTATCCGTAATGCCCACTTCAATCAGCTGACCAAGATGAAAGTAAGCGGTCCGCTGGGACACCCGCGCGGCCTGCTGCATATTATGGGTAACAATGACTATGGTATACTGCTGCCGCAGCTCGTCAATCAGATCTTCCACAGTTGCCGTGGCGATAGGGTCCAGGGCCGAACAGGGTTCATCCATCAGGATAATTTCAGGCCGGACAGCAATGGCGCGAGCAATACAGAGACGCTGCTGCTGCCCTCCAGAGAGGCCGGTTCCCGGCTGATCAAGCCTGTCCTTGACCTCATCCCACAAGCCAGCCTTGGTCAGAGAATACTCCACCACCTCATCAAGCTCGGTCCGATTATTCACCAGCCCATGAATCTTGGGGCCGTAGGCAATATTATCGTAGATCGACTTGGGAAAGGGGTTCGGTTTCTGAAACACCATCCCCACCTGAGCACGGAGCGGAACAACATCTCTTTTTTTATCATAGATATTTAATTTATCCATAATAATATTACCGGTAACCCGACAAACAGGAATAGTATCATTCATCCTGTTCAAACAGCGAAGAAAGGTTGATTTGCCACAGCCGGACGGCCCGATCATGGCGAGAACCTGATTCTTGCCGATGTCAATATTCACGTCCATAATCGCCTGCTTATCGCCGTACCAGACATTGACATCCCGACAGGTCATGCGGGGAGCATCAACAAAGGGTTGGCCGACCGTTTTCTCGATAGTTTCCTTGACCGGCCCCTCGCTCTTTGAGAGCGTATTTCCCGTATTCCCTGTATTTTTGGTAA
This sequence comes from Candidatus Electrothrix sp., assembly GCA_049669385.1. Classification (GTDB taxonomy): domain Bacteria; phylum Desulfobacterota; class Desulfobulbia; order Desulfobulbales; family Desulfobulbaceae; genus Electrothrix. Next base: position 4,854 of record JBATKL010000189.1, read on the forward strand.
CGGAAGGGGAAGCGGTCAGAGCGGTCTTCCGGTCGCCCTCACCGTAGCTGGCAAAATATGGCATTTTATTCATGGACCTCTGTTCTGCGGTAATCATCTTTCTTCCTCGGGCCTCCGGAGTTTTTTTCCGGCGGCTTGTGTTATGCATATATTGTGCATAAATAAGCCGTAGGGACACGGCATGCCGTGTCCCTACCAAATTTTTTACAGCTGTAAGGGTGTCAACTCCTTAACAGCTTTCTCAACCTGAGCACGTTCTTCTTCCGGCATGGGGATAAGTCCTTTCTCCGACAGATATCCCTCATCGCCCCAAGCACGGTCGCTGGTGAATTCAGACAAAAACTCTTCCATCCCGGGAATCGCTCCGACATGAGAATTTTTTACATACATGTACAGCGGGCGTGAAATAGAGTAGCTCCCATTAGCGATGTGATCAAAATCAGGTATAACTCCTTCGATAACAGCTCCTTGAATTTTATCAGCATTCTGATCAAGATAGCTGAAACCGAAGATCCCTAAAGAGTCTGGATTTGCCCCCAGCTTCTGGATAATCAGGTTATCGTTTTCTCCGGCCTCTATATAGGCACCGTCTTCGCGCAAGGCCTGACAAACCGCCTTAAACTGTTTCTTATCTGTATCCTTGAGCGCCTTCACCCACGGAAAGGTCTTGCAGCCGCCCTGCATAGCCAATTCATCAAAGGCATCACGGGTTCCTGAAGTGGGCGGCGGCCCCATCACCTCAATTTTCCTATCCGGCAGTGCAGGATTCACCTCTTTCCAGGTCTTGTACGGATTATCAACAAAGGTTTTGCCGCCCTTGGGATCGGGCACAGAGCGAGCCAAAGCCAAGTAGAGATCTTTCTTGGTCAACGAAAAACGTTTTGCTTTCTTTGAGTTGGCAACAACAATACCGTCGTACCCGATCTTTACCTCAGTTATCTCCTTGACCCCGTTGCTCA
>JBATKL010000190.1:0-1804 GCA_049669385.1 Candidatus Electrothrix sp.
CCTGTCCCGATAAGCAGACGTTTCATGCTGGCAAGGGTGTCGTTCAGCATCAGGTAGGTGCCTGTTCGGCGATTTTTCTCAAAGGCCATATGCTGCACCGCCGCTGTCATCTGAGAAATCTTCGGCAACAGTTTGTCCGCCGGATTCTCCCTATGGCGGATTTCCGACGCACCCAGATAGACAACCAGCAGAAGAGCAAAGGGCAACACCGCCAGCACTATGCTGAACACCTTGCCGGGCCGGGCGTGAATCCCCAAAAAACGGGGCGGTTTTCGTGTGGGTTGTTCCGGTGTTTTTGCCACGACAGTTCTACTCCCTGCTGTTGCGTGTTAGGTTACATGTTGATAAAGATATTTTTTTCAGAACGGTGTAGGGGCAGAAACCTGTGCGTCTGCCCGGAATAACAGGGTGACCGCCGGTCGCCCCTACGACACCTTGCATACAAAAGAGGCATAGCATAAGGGTAAGGTATTTACTGTTAACTCCCTCCTCACCTACTGCATATACTTTGCCGTAAAACGGAGCTTGATGTTCTTTTTATCGCCCAGCACAGAACCGTCATCAAAGGCGATACCCACGATATCCGCTGAAGGGGCTGATTCGCCGTAGAGACCTTTTGCATAGGAAAACTGGCGAACCTGCTCCATAGTTTCTTTCGGTTTTGCAGATGCAGTAAACGCAACGGCATCTGCGGCCTTATAGAACATGGCCGTGGTCGCGAGCTGCTGCTTGAATTCTTCAACAGTACCGCCCGAGGCCTGGGCCATAGAGGCTATAGCCTCTTCTTTTTTCGGGCCGTCCGTCGCCATGATCGCCATAACTTCGTACCATGCGCCGACCAAGGCTTTTTTCAGTGCTTCCGGAGCATCGGTTCGGACAACCATCAGGTCGATAATTTCACCGGGAATGCTTGAGGAATCAAAGACCCGCACCGATCCGGGTGCCCGCAAGGCCTGCATCAAGGGCGGATTCCAGGTGACGGCGGCTGCATCGGGATCGGCAGTAAAAAGAGCTGCGATATCCGCATCACTGGTATTGATGAGTTTAACATCCTGTTCGCTCATGCCGTTCATGTCGAGGGCCCTGGCCAGCAGGTAATGGGACACGGAAAGTTCCACCAGAGTGATTGGGCGTCCTTTCAGGTCTGTTACCTTTGTCCCCTTTTTCATGATAATACCGTCGTTGCCGTTGGAAAAATCACCGACAATCAAGGTGGTTGAGTCGATTCCTCCCACAGCGGGGATAGTCAGGGCATCCATATTGGTCATGGTGCAGGCAGCAAATTTTCCTGTGGTATAGAGATTGATAGACTCAATATAATCATTGACCAGGGTCAACTCGATCTCAATATTCTGCTTATCCGCCCATTCCTTGAGAATACCGCTCTGTTGAGCATATCCCCAGGGCTCCCAGCCAGCGTAATGCGACCAAGCAATGTCGAATTTTTCTTTTTTCTCCGCAGCCTGAAGCGGGGGAAGAAAGAAAAGCACAGCGGAAAGGACGACAGCGGCAGTAAGCAGCGCGATAGGTGACTGATGTTTCATCGGGTTCTCCATACATTATTTTCACTTAAAAAGCGGCTTTTCCGCCTGGATCATCTCGGCATGTTATCTCATACTGTACAAAAGCGCATAAAATATCACAACACCTCCACCTTGTCAATGAATCGACCGGATCCACTTTGAGCCGCATTTATGCTTCTGCTCTTCCTGGAAGGCAGGAGAAACAAACTCATGACAGGCACCGTATTTTTCTGTCGTCCAGAAACGCGCCCGTTCGCAAGGAAAGCCCAGCCCTCTGCTAC
>JBATKL010000191.1:0-6167 GCA_049669385.1 Candidatus Electrothrix sp.
CAGCAAATGACAGCAAAAATTGACGGAAACATGCAAAAAATACTTGCTGATCAAACGATTTCTCAAAAGATGCAGAAGAGCATGATGACAAAGATAAGCGGGATGATCAAAGAAACCACTGCTCAAAGAAAACGAGCAACAGTCGTTAAGACCTGCATGGAATGCCGGTCCGGCAAGCCTCTCAAAATAGAAATAACAGGCCTGACAACAATACAAGACACAGGCACCCGAACACTTATCAAGCAGAAAATGGCGGATATAATGTTAGAGACTATACGGGAAAAATCATCTGACCCGGTTGTGGCCCGTTCTGTTCAAAAAAGAATGATGGATGAACGAATGCCCAAGAGCATTCTTCAGGCAAATATGCAGCCATATATGATGGGAGTCATTCTCGACTCAACCAGAGGGAATATCGCTGACAAGAAAAGGGCTGACTCGGTTGCTCAGGTAACCAGAGATACCCTGCTTTTGACAATGAAGAAAAATTAATAAGGAACGTGACCTGATGATCATATTTTTCGGCCTATTTTTCATCGCTCTGCTTACGGCCATCGTCGTCTACGGACGCGGAGACTGACGCCGAATTAGCAGGCAAACTACCAGTTGATCGGCTCCCCCTTAGAGGGGGTAGCGTTTAAAAAAAAGCAAGCTCAGGATATCTGTCTTTTCCTGTAAAATCAATAGAAGGGCTATTATGAAATGTTCATCAAAACGCTTTCTCGGATATGGTCTGCTTATTTCGACCAGCTTGGTCAACTCCGCCCTTATCATGCACATAGGTGTTACGTCTTTCACATTCGACTTTATTCTCATCATCATCGCTGCACTGGCAGGAGGTTTTTTCAGCGGATGTATGGTCAGCAGCATAATACGTGACAAGAGTTCGCCACCCCGCACTTTATGGCATATTCCCTTGGCCGGAACAATTACGGCATCATTGCCGGTTATTTTTATCGTCTGTACCTTTAATCTGCACGATGAATTTCCCAGCCATTCTTTTATAAACAAACTCCTCGGGCAATATCATGACAGAATCAGCCCGCTCCATAAATAAGGCCTCAACAGAACAATAAAACTATCCATTTTTTAACATACAAATGAGGAAGGAAAGTGAAAAAAATAAGCATCAGGTTAGCACTCGGACTGGCGGCTGCCGGTTTAATTATAGCCGATTCCGCTTCTGCAACACAGGTGGATACCAACACCATTGTGACAAAAATTGACCAGTTATTAACGCAGTCCTCTTCCGCAATGCAGGTGGACGCCAACAGTGTTGCGACAAAAGTTGATCAATTATTAACGCAGATGCAGCAAGAGATGATCAATAAAAATTACTCTACTATGCTGATGAAAGACCAGATGCGTGCCCAAATGATGGCAGAGCGTACGCCCCAGAACTTCATGCAGGACAGTATTCAGCCGATCATGATCGAAAAAATGCGGGCTCAGATTAAGTCGCAGCAGATGGAGGCCATGACGACTCGCTAAGAATCTCGGACGCATCCCTGTTTTTCCTGCACCCGGTGCAGGAAAAGCAGATCATAGCTTTTTTGTCTCGGGAACATGATAATGATTAATAAAACATCTACCTGCTTTTCAATAAGTGCATTTATAATCTCCCCCTTTGTAAGCCACCACCTTAGAAAGGATCTCGCTTAATTCTTCTTTGGATACGCCAAATTTTTTACCTACATGATGAGCACTTACCTTCTCAACATTCGGTGCTGCCAAGAATTGTATAAGCCCTTTTCTGTAAGCACAGTATATACGTTCTTCTCTGTCCGTCGGTTCTATACTTTCTTTTTTAGGGACCGCCTCGTCGCCAGTCTTTTTCCCTACAACGCGCTCAACTTTTTTCTTTGCTTCTTTTTCATCCAGCTCACATGTTGTCATATTTTCATTCGTCTTAACCAAATCAACAACTTTTCTTTTCTTATCGGGTACCCATACTATACACTGCAGTTCACTGGGCCACCATCCCGGCTTTTCTTCTGATGCATTAAAAATGCCTTTCTCATCTTTCCAGAGATACATTTTAGAATGTACAAGGGCAGGAACGGCTATTAAACTTGATAAAAAAATAAAAAAAAGAAGATTCCCCAAAAAATTTTTACACAATAACATGTTATCTTTTCTCTATGTTAATCAGAATTGAGCACCAATCACCAAAGCGAAAGGATATCAGAGCAGAATGTTTTTTTAAAGCACCTCCCAAGAATTTTTAATATCAGAAGAGCAACTTCAGTGTATATCAAAATTATATTAAAAAAGACCTGCCTGCAAACAGCTAATTTGTTATGGACAAGATACAGGTCTACTCCCCACATTACCGTGAGTAATAATTACACATTACAATATCACGAAAAAGATGCTATGAAAAGTTAAACGCGACATATCGATACAGATATGGCGGTCATAGAGGTAGAAGCGAATCAGGAAAGATACCGGACGGATATACCGCGATATACCGATATACCGAGAAAACTCTACGGAAGGATTATTTCTCAACACAGGGCGCATGCTACGCCCCACCCTGTGCTATCTTTTCTGCCTGATGAACAGCAGGGTTCCCTGCTTACGCGTTGCGCTTAAAGAAAATAATAATACCGGAGATAACCACAGTGAGCAGGCCCAATCCGCTAATGATACCGATATAGGGCGCGATAATCTCCCAGGTATGTACAGAAACAAGGAACGACTTTATTTCCTTACTGTAGAGCCCTGATTTTCTAAACAGCAGGGCACAGCCAGAAGCCGAGAGAAGAATAAATAACGGGGCAAAGGTAATTGCTGTTATGCGGTGCAGTTTCCTGATTTTCATGTGTTCTCCTTTTTATTTTTCTTCGTAGAAAGCCATCCCGCCGGGGCGGCTTATTTACCACCAATCTCTTTATGTCCTGGATTCAAGTAATAACTCCCCCCCCAAAAAAAAGCGGAAAAACATTTTACCGAGCTAACAGGCCCTGCCCTGCTCAATAAGTGCGTCGACCTCTTGAGCCGTATCGTGTAGAGGGAGAGTTATGGTAAAACAGGCTCCGCCGGATTCCACATTACGGACCTGGATATTCCCCTGATGCCCGAGGACAATGGCCTTGGTTATACTCAGACCGAGACCGGTTCCCTTGATTGTTTGCACAGCCTCTGATCGGTAAAATTTATGGAAAATCTGTTCAAATTCAGCTTCAGGGACCCCCATGCCGGTATCCTGGACAGTAAACAGTATCCGATCATCAAGGTGTTGCAGAGTGACGGACACCGATCCTTCAGGATGATTATAAAAGACCGCATTCTCCAGAAGATTGGACATGGCCTCTGTCAAGGCATCCTTATCGCCCCAAACGATCACCTCATCCGCTTCCTCCCGAGTAATCCTGATATGGCGTTCCTTGGCCAGAGGGAGAATAAGCCCTATTGCATTGTCAAGACACCTGTTCAGAGAGATCGGGCGAAAACCGGTGGACAGAATGCCCGAATCAATCCGGGCCAGAGTCAGCATAGCGTTAACCTGCCGGAGCATAGTATCAGAAACCGTTCGGACTTCCCGCAGGCTCTCGGCATATTCCTCTCCTGAACGTTCCTTCATCAGGGCGATATCGCATTCCGCCCGGATAACGGCCAAAGGTGTTTTCAGTTCATGAGCCGCATTGCCAATCAGTTCTTTTTCCGCATCAAAGGCTATTTGCAGACGCTCCAACAGCGCGTTAAAGCGTCTCGCAAAAACATGCAGTTCCAGGGCAAATCCGTTAGGGACGATTCTTCTCTCCAGATTTTTATGGGTAATTCGTTCAAGGGCATCGGAAAAAACCGTTAACGGACGCAAGGCATGTGATGAAATAAGGTACCCGACGATTCCGATGAAGAAAATAAAAAATGGGGTGAGAATGTAAAAAAAGCGTTCCAGCCCGGCAAGCATTGTAACGGTTTCCGCCAAGGTCTCAGCTACCCGTATGGAAACCTCTTTGTCCTGTATGTAAAAATCGTTCCGAAGTACAAGAAGCGGTTCCCCGTCAGGGCCTGTTACTCTATAGAGCCACTCCCGCGCTTCCGCATCATGGGACTCCTGGGTGCCGGAGATCAGATTGAAGTTGGAAGGTTGCATGGACGGGGACGTCAAATACGGATTGTCATCTATAAAAACCTGATAATAATGCCCCGAATTCGGAATAGAGTATTCTCCTCGGGCAACTTCGGCCAGCTCAACCTCAATATAGGTCCCATGCGCATGGATCAGGCCTTTCATAATCTGCAATTTGGAGTGCAGCACATTATCAACCGAATGCAAAGCAACCTTCTTAAATTCATGGAGGAGGACAAAATCAAGCAGAACGATCATTATTGCACCTGAAAGAAAAATCCAGAGCACCAGTCTGCTTTTTATGGAGTTCCTGGGGTTCACGGCTCCTCCTTGGAGATATAATACCCCACTCCTCTCTTGGTCAGGATCAGTTTATGCTCGTGACCCTTATCTATTTTATTGCGGATCTTATTGATGTAGACATCAATAATATTACTGTCCAGATCAAAATCGCCATCATAGACATGCTCGGAGAACTCTGTCCTACTGACAACCCTACCTTGATTCAGCACCAAATATTCCAAGACAGCATACTCCTTGGCGGATAGCACTATTTCTCTTCCTGCCCTGGAGGCTGTTTTAGCATTGAGATCAAGACAGAGATCCGCAACCTCCACTGCCGAGGCAGGCTGCCCCTTATTCCTTCTAATCACCGCAGTCAAACGGGCAAGAAGCTCTGAAAAATCAAAGGGCTTCGGGATATAATCATCAGCACCCCGATTCAACCCTTTGACCCGACTCTCTACCTCTGTTCGTGCGGTAAGCATAATCACAGGTACATCAACCCCCTGCTTGCGCAGATTCTCAAGCACGGTAAAACCGTCCATCTTGGGCAGCATGACATCAAGCAGCACAGCGTCATAGGGAAAGGTCTCTGCCATATACAGCCCCTCTTCGCCGTCAAAGCAAAGATCAACTGCGTAAGAACACTCTTCCAGTCCCTTTTTCAACAGAGCTGCTAGCCGCTGCTCGTCTTCAACAATAAGAATTTTCATCCCTGTCCTATTCTGATGACATTCCGCCCTCACCTGCCTGACGGAATGTCTCTTATCTATCCGTTGATAAAGGACAAACCTTCGCCCTGATTTTAATCGCGATCGCCGGACCGCTCTCGACCCTCACGGTGCTCATCATCCTCATACCGCTCTCCGCGTTCATCCTCGCGCTCGTATCTCTCGCCCCGGTCATCGTCACGCTCATATCTCTCGCCCCGGTCGTCGTCACGCTCATACCTCTCGCCCCGGTCGTCGTGCCGGTCGTCATCGCGCTCATGACGTTCATAACGCTCCCCACGCTCATAGCGTTCGTCGTCTCCATCCCCACTTGCTCTTCCGGCACCTGTAAAAGCTGATACAAAAAACAAAGAGCTGAGCAATACGATCATAGATTTTTTCATGGTTTATCTCCTTTTCTTTAGTGGTACTTCATCGGAATTACTTTCTGTTCTCTCTTTCTTCTACAATACCGGAATCAAGATGAACATAAGATGAACACAAGATAAAAAACAATGTTTTTTCAAAAAACAGTACCCGTACCACAAAAAATTTGGGGTAAAAGTTCCTATTTATGAAAGGACTGCTCCTGGAACCAGTTGAAAATGAATGCTAATGTAACCTACAGCAAAAACAACTCTCAATTGATAATTTGTTACCGTGTTCCATACAAAAACAAAATCCTTAGCCATTAGCCATTAGCCATAGTTGAGGCGATTGCAATAAATCGCCTTAACGAACAATTTTCGACATATTCAACCCGATGGTTAAAGAAAAGAGTCGGCATCTCCCAACAGGGCGTAATTTCCATCCACCCGCACCGCAACCGCACTCTCTCGTCACCCCACCCTTTGCTTTTACCCGGTGATACCGATAAGGCTCTTTTTTTAATGGTAGCGGCCAATTTACTCCTGCTCATAACCATTTTTATGACTAAAAAATTGCAATTAACGAGAACTTATTCAGTTTCCGTGTTATCTACGAATAATTGTCCCTACGATGAATGAATAAAAAGAAAATACATAAAAAAATATAACAAAAGTTATTTCACCCGCCGAGTAACCAAAAAATACTCATAGTAACAAGCCACTAAACAC
>JBATKL010000192.1:0-6309 GCA_049669385.1 Candidatus Electrothrix sp.
CCGGTACCCAGGGTGCTACCCTGGGCTATATAAATATTGCCCCGTTGGGGCATGAACACTGCAATACCCATGACCACATTCTATTACACCCTAGGCCGCCCCTTTTCCCCTCTCTACAGCACCGCCATGCGCTTACGAGAGTATCTCTACCAAAAAAAGTTCTTCAAAAGCAGCCCCTTTGCTGTGCCGGTGATCAGTGTCGGTAATCTCACCCTAGGAGGAACAGGCAAGACCCCTATGGTGCAGTATCTCGCCCGCCTGCTTCAGGAAAACGGGTACAAACCGGCGATTATCAGCCGAGGATACGGCGGAGCCACCAAAGAACGGATCAATATTGTTTCCGACGGCAAAAAGATCTTTCTCGGTGCCGATTATGTCGGTGACGAGCCAAGAATGCTTGCAGAAAGCCTGCCAGGCGTCCCTGTTCTCACCGGGATCGTGCGCAAACTGCCCGCTGCCGAGGCCGTAAAGATGGGGGCTGATATCCTGCTCCTGGATGACGGATTCCAGCACATGGCCATCCGCCGCGATCTTGATATCGTCCTCTTTAACACGGATAAACTCGCTGGCAATTCCAGGGTCTTTCCCGGAGGAGATCTGCGCGAACCAATCAATGCCCTCAAGCGATGCCATGCCTTTGTCCTGACCGGTACAGATGAGCGGAATCAAGAGCGGGCAGAGACTTTTAAAGCTGTTCTCAATAAAAAATTCCCTGACAAACCTGTCTTCTTCAGCCGATACCGCCCTACCGGTCTTTTCCTGCAAAAAACAGACGGAGAAAAAACACCGGTGCAGCCCGAAGAACTCGCAGATCAGCGATGTTTTGCCTTTTGCGGCATTGCCCGCCCAGAAGGATTCAGCCAGACCCTCAAGACGCTCAACATCACACCGATAGCTCTTCGTGCCCTTCCAGACCATTTTGCCTACGCTGCTAAAACTGTTCGCCAGCTTATTGCGGAAGCTCAGCAAGCCGGGGCAACCTGTTTCCTCTGTACGGAAAAGGATCTTGTTAAACTCCGCAATATCGAGCTCCAACTGCCCCTCTATGGCGTTGTTATGGCGGCCCAGCCGGATGCAGCATTGAACCAACTGATTTTACAACATAAGAGCATTCAATCAACCTGAATACTGATCAAATGTATACGGACCACCCACTGTGTCAAAAAAACAACATACAATTTTTTGTACGCAATCTGTGTTTTTTTTGACACATATTCTTTCACGATAGAAACCCTTTATTTTTCTCAAAGAAAAATGCTATCATTCTGAATATCGGAAGCAATACTTATCGGCTCAGGTAAAAAATAAAATAAATGAACTTCTGGCTATTTTTTTGCACTTAAGAAGGGAAAAGGAAGCGGCTATGGCCCGGAAGAACAGCGTTGCAAAAAGATGAGGAAGAGGAAAAAATGTCTATCAATATAAAACTCCATCAACACACCCTGAGACGATCTGTCAGTTGTCACGGCATCGGACTCCACACAGGTAGGCAGGTCCGAATGACAATCAAACCTGCTGCGGAAAACAAAGGAATCTGTTTTTATCGCTCTGATATTGCAAACAAACCAGCTATTCCCGCCCGCATGGAACAGATCGTTGATACCACCTTAGCAACCACGATCAGTAACGGGCAGGAAAAAATATCCACAACTGAGCACCTGATGGCTGCCCTGCACGGAGCTGGTATCGACAATGCAACTATTGATATTGACTCGCACGAAGTACCCATCATGGACGGCAGCGCCGGTCCATTCCTCCATCTTCTCCAAAAGGGTGGCCTGAAAAAACAACGGGCCCTCCGCAAAGTTCTCCGTATCACCAAGCCTATCGAACTCACCATGGGTGATAAATCCTTCAGAATTGAGCCCTATGCCGGGTTTAAAATCAGCGGCACCATAAAATTCGGTGATAACGACCTTCTGAACGAACAAAGCTACAGTGCTGAACTCACCAAGGAACGCTTTATCAATGAAATAGCTGATGCCAGAACCTTTGGTTTTATTGAACAGGTAGAAGAACTTTGGAAAAACGGCCTCGCTCTTGGCGGCTCCCTGAAAAATGTCATTGCCATCCATTGGAACCGCCAGTCTGTTCTCAATGAAGAAGGCCTTCGTTTTGACGATGAATTTATTCGCCACAAGATGCTGGATCTGATAGGTGACCTTGCTCTGCTCGGCAACCCGGTCCTGGGGCATGTTATTGCGAATCGCTCCGGTCATAGCCTGCACCACAACCTTATGCAAGCCATTGTTGATAATCCTGATTGCTGGGAATACGTCAAGTTCCACAAACGAGGCAATACCATCCAGCCTGTGATATTGGATACAACAGCACCCAAGGCACCCAGAAAAAATATAAAAAAACCTTCTTATCTTCCGGGAATACTGCTGCCTCCTCTGCCGCAATCGATTTGCATGGCCTGATTTTCAGAACATCTTGTATTTCAGCTAGACCTTCTGAATTTTCTGTACCCGTTGTACCTTCTGTATTTTCTCTATCGCCGACTTCATGCAGGTCGGCGATTTTTTTCGTTAGATAACGCAGAGAATCCCCATGCCTTTCACACCACCGCTTATTCAGCTGGATCAGGTTTCCTTCTCATATCCTGGCGGAAGGCCTATTCTTGATCAAATTGACCTGTCCATAGAGTACAATCAGCGACTGGGCCTGATCGGTCCCAATGGCAGCGGCAAAACAACCTTGCTTCATCTCATTATGGGCTTACACCGACCGACAGAGGGGAGACATCTCTTTAAAGGGAATGACGTCCATAAAAAAGAGGACCTGAAAAAATTGCGCAGAAGCATCGGCTTGGTCTTTCAGGATGCAGACGACCAACTCTTCTCACCCACGGTGATTGAGGACGTTGCCTTTGGCCCGTTAAATCTCGGCAAAAGCCCGGAAGAGGCCCTGAAGATTTCTAACAGGACATTACATGACCTGGGCTTGACGGAGCTGGCAGATCGCGTGACCCACCGCCTTTCAGGGGGCGAAAAAAAACTGGTCTCCCTGGCCACTGTGCTCTCCATGCAACCGGAAGCCATGCTCCTGGATGAACCAACCAATAACCTTGACAAAGCAATCCGGGAGCGACTGATTGAAATTCTCAATAATCTTGATATCGCTTATATGATCATCTCCCATGATTGGGATTTCCTCAGTGAAACCTGCACAAGCCTCTATATTATGGATCAGGGGCGGGTACAACAAAGCGATACAGATCGCCTCCATCTCCATCGACACGCCCATACCTGTGGCAGCCAACCCCATAATCATCATATGTAACTATTTAACAATATTTAGGCTTCCTGAACAACAGAGCAACGAAATCAATGGTCAATAGCGCACAAACAACACGTCGTCGCCGACGAAAAAAGAATAACACCTGTCATTGCTGCACAAAAGACGTTCCTTTCTGCTGGAGTTGCGGTTGCGGTTTCGCCATCTGCCCGGACTGTTTTCATGAGAACAAATGGGGCATCAGCAACGGCCCCACCTGGATCTGCCCGGACTGTGAGCGCATCCATATGATGGAATGATCTGAGGATAATGTAAAAGATTCCGTAACAGGTTCAAATCAGAGGAGAGAACATGAAGAAAGCAATGCTGCAAAAAATCGTCCTTTCAGCCTTGGGAATCATCGTAGCGGCGCTGCTCTTTCTGTCTCCGGGCCTGAAAATTCCGGTTTTGGACGGGGCAACCGACAACTATTTCCGCGAAGCAATCAGCAAAGGAGGAATCTCTTATGCTACCTGCCGGGTGATTAATGCATCTGTTTCCATTATCAAGGAATCAAACCTGCATATGCAACCGGCTGGCGTGGGCTTGTCCTTAGCAGTAGGCCAAGCCTTGGACCCCATTGACGACATGACCGAGCGTCTGTCTGATATACTGGTGACAGCGATCACTTCGTTAGGCGTACAAAAACTGGCCTATGAGATAGGGATATCCCTTGCCCAGCCTGTGCTTGCTGTTTTCCTGCTTTTGCTCGCCGTTTTGGTCTGGTTCAACGTATGGTTCAACAGTACCAAGCTTGTTTTTCTCCAAAAAACCGTGATGCGCTTTGCCTTGCTCATCGTCATTGCCCGCTTCTTTCTCCCGCTTTCCTCTATCGCCAACGAATTTATCAATACGTCTTTTTTTACCCCTCAGATTGATGCCGTGAGCAAAAAGCTGGCTCTTGATTCGGAAGGATTTGACAATTTGAAAGACTTCTCGCTTCCAGAAAATGGGATTTTTGGAACAGCCTCTTTTTTGAGAGAAAAATCAGGGGAATTTAAAACGGCATTTGCTGTTATCGGAAATAATATGGGGGGAATCATTGAAAGCCTTCTTCAGCTCACCTTCCTCTATGTCGGCATCTTGGTGATTCAGGTCATTCTCCTTCCCCTGCTGGCCTTCTTTTTCCTGATAAAAATCATCAACGCCTTATTCGATATTCATCTTCCGGCAGAGGTTCTTCATCACCATATGAATCACCCGAACCCAGAATCAGAGCTGGAACCGAAAGAGATCTGTTAGGAACGTTTGGAAACTTTGATACAGCGCCCCGCCAGCATAAGCTGGCGGGACGTTTTTTTCGTGCTGTCTCCTCTGGACGTTTTTGTTCGCCGGGTACGTGTAAAATGCGTATGGGTGCGGCTCTTTTGGCTCAATCACAACATCTTGATAAAATAGGCACTGGTTCCGCTTGGCTCAGCTGATAAGAATCAAGCAGGCAAACGAACAAATCAATCCCGCCCGCTCTCCTCCCTCGTCAAAGTCTGAAACGAATCAGGATGCTTCAGGTTGAATTCCTGGACATGCTGGAGAAAATCAGGATCAAAACCTTCTCTGCGTATGCAATCAATCAGCTCAGTAAATTCCTTACTCTGTTTCACTGCCGTGCTGCTCACGGTATCGGGTAGCTGATAATCAGCCGTGATCTTCGCTCCTCGATTGACCTGATCGCCGCTCCCCCGATCATCACTATAGTACTGGGATAAGACAATAAGTCTCGTGCCGAGAAAAGCAGCTTCTGCCAGATCATGGGTAACAAAAAAAACGGTCATCTTTTCCTGCTCCCAGAGTTCCATCAGAAACAGCTGCATGTCCTCTCTGGTGTCCGGATCAAGAGCACCAAAGGGTTCGTCCATGACCAAAATTTTCGGCTTCATAATCAGGGACTGGCCGATAGCTACCCGCTGCTGCATCCCTCCTGACAGCTCATGGGGATATTTATTGCCATGCTCGGCCAGCCGGATTTTCTCCAGCATAGCCATTGCCTCCTCCTGAATTTCTTTGCCCGACATCTCCTTTGATCCCGGTCGTCCGCCGAGCCGCAAACCCAAGCTGACGTTATCCAGCACGGTCAGGTGGGGAAAAAGGGAATATCTTTGAAAAACAATCCCTCGATGGATGTCAGGCGGCCCTACGCTTTGCTGTTCGAGCAGAACTTGGCCTGCCGTGGGTATCTCAGCCCCAACTATCAGCCGCAACAGGGTTGATTTCCCGCACCCGCTGGGCCCGACCACCGTGCAAAATTCCCCCCTGCTGACCTGGAAGTCGATGTTATCCAGGATCACCTTGCCACTATACGCCTTGTACACATCAATAATCTGCAAAAAACCGCGCTGAGAACTCATTTATTACCTCCGCTGGCAGCATACCAAGGATAAAAACAGCGCATTATATGACGAAGCAGCCAGTCCATCACAAAACCCAAAAAGGTTATCCACAGCACATAGGGTAAAATCACATCCATAGCCAGGTATCGACGCACCAGAAAAATCCGATATCCCAAACCGCTACTGGCCGCAATGGCCTCAGCCGCGATAAGAAAGAGCCAAGCCGACCCCAGAGAAAGGCGAACGGCCTCAATCAGTCTGGGCATAATCTGGGGCAGAATAATCCGATAAGCAAGCTGAAACTGAGAGGCACCGAGAGTGGCTGCCTTGGTCAATTGTTCATGGGGGAGCTTGTGGACAGATAGCCGGATATCCCTGGTGATCAACGGAAAAATCCCGAGAAAGATCAGCACAATTTTTGCCGCTTCATCCACACCAAAGCTGATAAAAAGGATGGGAAGAACAGACAGCGGGGGAATCATGGCGATAAAGGTGATAAACGGGTTCAAGGCGGCATTGATGCCCGGAAACAGGCCGATGTTAAGACCGAGCAGCAGAGCTGTCACAGCGGCGAGGCCTGTCCCGATAAGCAGACGTTTCATGCTGGCAAGGGTGTCGTTCAGCATCAGGTAGGTGCCTGTTCGGCGATTTTTCTCAAAGGCCATATGCTGCACCGCCGCTGTCATCTGAGAAATCTTCGGCA
>JBATKL010000193.1:0-4684 GCA_049669385.1 Candidatus Electrothrix sp.
GTCGTTGATGGTCTTGATCCTCTGCTTCGTCGTCCTTTTTCCATCCATCGTAGTTTTGCGGACGGCAGTATCTCTTTACTCTTCAAGGTTATCGGTAAAGGAACCGAAATGTTGGCTCGCCGTTGTATCGGTGATCAACTTGACCTGGTCGGCCCCTTAGGAAACGGTTTTGAGTTTTCCGATAATCGACCGATTTGCCTGATCGGCGGCGGTATGGGGATTGCCCCGCTTCTCTTTCTGGCTGAGCAGCTGCATAGTACCGGGCGTGCAACGGAAAAAGATCATGTTCTGCTTGGCGCTCGCAACAAAGATGAACTTACCCCGCTGGCGGATGAATTTTCCGCTTTGGGCTATATTGTCCAGCTGGCAACCGATGACGGCAGCATTGGGCATAAGGGATTTATCCCGGATCTTCTCGATTTTGTCCTGCCAACAGTAGAACAGGTCTATACCTGCGGACCACATTTGATGATGAAAAATGTTGTTCGCCAATGTCAGCAAGCGGAGGTGCATTGTCAAGTTTCCTTGGAAACCCATATGGCCTGCGGCATGGGAGCCTGTCTCGGTTGCACGGTCAATGGAAAAAGAGGTCTAGTTCATGTCTGTAAACAGGGGCCTGTCTTTAATGCGGATCATTTGGAATGGAGTCTGTAATGGGAGAAAGAGAGAAATCTGTTATGGAATCCAGATCTGGAATAAACGTTGTACCTTGTGGCACGCCTGATCTGCGGGTACAGATCGGTTCCCTTGCCTTGCGTAACCCGGTGATGACCGCCTCGGGTACCTTTGGCTATGCCCGTGAATTTGAAAATCTGGTTGATCTTGATCAACTCGGCGGCATTATTGTCAAGGGGATCTCCCTGCATCCCAAGCCGGGAAATCCACCACCGAGAATCGTTGAAACGGCCTGCGGCATGCTCAATGCCATCGGCTTGGAAAATGTCGGGGTTGATCGTTTTATCACAGGAAAAATGCCCTATCTGCGCAAGCTTTCTACGCCGGTTGTGGTGAATATCCTCGGCGATTCGGTAGAGGAGTACAGTGAGATCGCTCGCAGACTGGATGGGGTTGAAGGAATTGCCGCCCTGGAGATAAATATTTCCTGCCCGAATGTGAAAAAAGGCGGGGTGGCCTTTGGTACGGTGCCGGAAATGGCGGCAAAGGTGACTGAAGCAGTGCGCCGGTCCACCACATTGCCTCTGATTGTCAAGCTCTCACCCAATGTCACGGATATTGTCCTTATGGCACGGGCGGTTGAAGATGCCGGTGCTGATGCGGTTTCCCTGATCAATACCCTAATCGGTATGGCCATTGATCCGGTCAGTAGAAGACCGAGGCTCGCTAATGTGATCGGCGGCTTGTCCGGGCCTGCAATTAAGCCGGTGGCTCTGCGCATGGTCTGGCAGGTTGCCCAGGCTATTTCTCTGCCAGTGATCGGTATCGGTGGCATCACCACGGCTGCTGATGCCTTGGAATTTCTCTTAGCCGGAGCCAGTGCGGTTCAGGTCGGCACTGCGAATTTTTACGATCCTTCTGCGGCGGAAAATATCGTGCAGGGGATAACAGATTATCTGCAAGAGCAGGGAGAAGATCGTCTGGTTGATATTATCGGTACCTTGAAGACAGGAACAGATTAATGGCACAGATGACACGAGGAAAGATCTGTGTTTCATTGGCCGGGGTCGATATTGCCGCTCTTGTTGCCCAGGCCTGCCATGTTGCGGAACGAGCAGATGTGATAGAGGTGCGGCTGGACAGTATGCAGCACCCTGATGTGTCGGCCTGCTGTACTGCGCTGGAGACACCTCTGCTTTTTACCAATCGGCCCAGCTGGGAAGGCGGTGCCTTTTCTGGCTCGGAGGAGCAACGGATAGAGTTTTTATTGGAGGCTGTTCAGCAGCAGGCAGCCTATATTGACTGCGAACTGCGAGCAAAGTCATTTTTACGAGGGCAGCTCCTGGAGGCCATGTCAGCAAGCCCGACTCGAATGATCCTTTCCTGGCATAATTTCGAGAAAACCCCGCCGCAGGCAGAGTTGGAAGAGGTGTTGGCGCAAATGATGGAGAGCGGTGATCGTGCTGATAAGACCGGCAAGATCATCGGCAAGATTGTGACCACCGCCCATAGCCCGGAGGATGCCTTGCGGGTTCTTCGCCTTCAGGAGCAGGCTAAGGCGGCGAATTTTCCTTTGAGCTGTTTCTGTATGGGAGAACCGGGCCGAATCACTCGCCTTGCCACCCTGTATCTTGGTGGCTATATGACCTATGCCTGCCTGAATGATGCCCAGGCTACGGCTCCTGGCCAGCTGTCGCTTGAGCAGCTGCAAAAACTGACTGCTCTTCTTATGGCAGCCTGAGTGCCTTACTGAGTATTTTATCCTGCTTTTGTTGAGAAAAAATTATGGCTATTGATGGAAAAACAGAACGGTACGGAATAATCGGCAATCCGGTTCGTCATTCTATGAGCCCGGCTATGCATAATGCTGCATTTGCTGAGCTGGGGATGAATCGGGTCTACGTGCCCATGGAAGTAAGCGATATCGAACAGGGGATTGTCGGTTTGCGAGCCTTGGGATTCCAAGGGGTGAGCGTCACAGTGCCGCACAAAGAGGCGGTTATACCCTTTCTTGATGAGATTGATCCGGTGGCGGAAAAGATCGGGGCTGTCAATACCTTGGTTTTTCAGAAGGAGCAAGATGGTCGGGTCATTCTGCGCGGTTTGAATACGGATTGGTTGGGTGCCAATACTGCCCTGGCGGAAAAAATCAATTTGCACCAGAGCCGGGTGTTGGTTATCGGGGCTGGCGGTTCTGCCAAGGCTGTGGGGTTCGGCCTGGTTCAGGCCGGGGCTGAGGTCATTATCTCCAACAGAACCGCAGAAACCGGCAAGGCCCTTGCTGACTGGCTCGGATGTACCTTTGTGCGATTGGAAGAGGTCGCTGACGTTTCAGCGGATGTGCTGATGAACACCACTTCAGTGGGAATGGAACCGAATCATGAGGGCATTGTGGTGCCTCCCTCCCTTTTATCTGAATTCTCCGTGGTCATGGATATCGTCTATGCTCCTTTGGAGACTCGACTCCTCCGGGAGGCCAAGGCTGCTGGTTGCCAGACTATTGACGGTCTGGCCATGTTGCTCTATCAGGGGGCTGCTCAGTTCAAGATTTGGACCGGTGTGTCAGCTCCTCAGTTGATCATGCGCTCGGCCTTAGAAGAAGAACTCCGTCGTCGGACCGTTGCCTGAAATTATCCTACCGGGCAGAGTGATGCAGGTCTCCTCTGTTCAGGGTTTACCGCAGCATTTTAATAAAAAGTTGAACAAAGATATCATGAGAGAAATAACACCGGTTGATACCATAGATGCTATTGTCCACGTACCCGGCTCAAAAAGCCTAACCCAACGAGCCTTGATAGCCGCTGCCCTAGCATGTGGCGAATCGACCCTTATCGGCCCGCTTGCCAGTGAAGACACGGCCTACACCATGAAAGCGCTACGCCAGATGGGTATAGCCGTTGATGACAGCGATCCGGCTGCTTGGGTCGTGCAAGGATCCGGGGGCAAGGTTCAGGTACCGGAGCAGGATATCTTTCTCGGCAATAACGGGACGGCCACTCGTTTCCTGACCTCTGTTGCCGCCTTGGGAAAGGGGCGCTTTAGGATTACCGGCGGAGAGCGCATGGCTGAGCGGCCCATAGAACCCCTGATCCAGGCCTTGCGGGGCTGGCGCGTGCAGATACAGAGCGAGGCGGCCAATGGTTGTCCTCCCCTGTCCATTGATGCTGACGGACTTTCTGGCGGAGAGACCGTGTTACCCGAAGGAAAATCCAGCCAATACCTTTCCTCCCTACTGCTGGTTGCTCCCTATGCAGATGAAAAGGCCGAGCTGACTGTGGAAGGAGAGGTTTTTTCTCGTCCCTATGTAGAGATGACCCTAGCCGTGATGGCAGCTTTCGGCATCTGGTGCGAGGTTGCTCCGGGCATGAATCATTTTCGCATACCGCAAGGCTGCTATCGCGGCACCCGATATCAGATTGAAGGCGATGCCTCCGGGGCCTCGTATTTCTGGGCCGCTGCCGCTGTTACCGGCGGCAAGGTCAATGTCGCCAACGTGCCCGTGCCTTCCTTACAGGGCGATGCCCAGCTTGTGCCTCTGCTGGAACGGATGGGCTGCGAAGTGGAGCGGTGCAAAGGGGGAATTACGGTGCAGGGGCCGGAACGGCTGACGGGCATTGAGGTGGATATGGGCAATATGCCGGATGTTGCACCGACCCTTGCTGTTGTGGCTGCCTTTGCCGAAGGAACCACAGTGATCGATAATATCGCCCATCTTCGCATTAAGGAATGTGACCGACTGGCGGTGATGGTCAGTGAGCTGCGGAAGATGGGAGCTGATATCGAGGAGGAAGAGGATCGGATGATTATTCACGGGCAGGCCGGCGGGGCCAATCTGCACGGGGCTGATATTGCGACCTTTGAGGATCATCGGATCGCTATGTGCTTTGCCGTTGCTGGATTGCGGGTTCCTGGGGTAAAAGTCCATGGTGAGGAATGCGTGGCTAAGTCCTTTCCTGATTTTTGGGAGCGGTTTATGGGGATGTTGAAGTAAGGAGATGGTGCGGCTTCCGTACAAGAAACTTGGATGACACGAGCATGTCCGTTGAAATGAAACAACAACTGACGTTTA
>JBATKL010000194.1:0-4791 GCA_049669385.1 Candidatus Electrothrix sp.
TCAATAATACAGATTATATGGTCCTGGCCTCCACCAGCGGTTCCGACATTGTCCTGAATAAAAAAATCCTGGCCGGCAATGAGATCCTCACCTATATCAGCCGCAGTGAACTGCTTTCGGTGATGCATATGCACGGATTTGACGCAGAAGTAGTTGATCTGATCGCAGCTCCAGGCTCTCCGATTACCCGTAAGCCTTTGGCTGCGCTGGACTCCTCCTTTACCGGTCATATCATTATCGGCTCTGTCTTCCGTGAGGGCTCTTGGCATACAGCGGTGGGGTCAACCCATATTCAGGAGGGCAACCGGGCTATCGTGATCTGTAACTCTGATTATCTGAAAGAAGTTCGGAAGATGTTTGCAGCGTAGCAGGAATAACTACTCCTGATACCCCTGCGCAACCCGAAACCCGACCCGGATAATACGTAACCCCGGTGAAAGGCGAAACCGGAAGGAAGAACGGATGAACCGTTCGCCGCTGTCCCAAGAACCACCCCGCAAAACGCGACCAGAGCTTCCCTGTTCAGCGCCCGCAGGATTGTTCATGGGCAAGCCCGTATAATAATCTTCTTTATAGCTGTCAGCGCACCACTCCCAGATATTACCGTACAGGTCATACAGGCCCCAGGAATTTGCTTTTTTCTGACCGACCGGATGAGTTGTGTTGCTGGCATTGTCGGCATACCAGGCATACTCTTGCAGAAAGCGAGCATCGTTGCCAAAAAAATACACAGTGTCCGTGCCTGCCCGACATCCGTACTCCCACTCAGCCTCTGTGGGGAGGCGATAGGGTCGCCCGGTGACCATGCTCAGCCAATCACAGTAACTATTGGCATCCTGCCAGCTCACATCCACAACCGGGCGTTGCTCCCGGCCCCACCCGTTATCTGAGGGCCTACGATGGCCTGTAGCCATGCAGTAGAGATCATACTCCTCAAAGGTGACCGGATAACGACTCAGGGCAAAATTATCCAACTGGACCTCATGCACGGGCCGGGCATCACCAGATCCGTCCCCCTGAATATCCCCCATCTTAAAACGCCCACCAGGCAGCATGATCATTTCAGGGCCTTTCATAATCCTGTTCCGTACCCGTCCCAGCCGATCCTTCCAGGAAAACATGGTTCTATAGGTCTCGGCGTAGCGAAAAGGATTGAATTCGGCAAGATTCAGGCGGTTCACGTAATCCGTGATCCCATGGGCCAGATCAAGAAAACGAACCATCTGGTCTGTGGCCCGCAAGGCAACAGAAAAAGGCTTGCTGTCGTAGATCAGGGCATAGGCAAGAAGGAATTCCCGATAGGTGATATGGGTAAAGCGGTATGTATGTTTCGTAGTCACCTGCACAAGGGCTGGATCAGGAGAACAATGGGCAAATCGGCAGATCTCGGCTTTTTCGCAGAAGAGCTCCTGCAACTCTTTTTCTTCTATTTCCGATCGCCCGTGTTCTTCCATCCAGCGGGCAAGCCGAATATAGCCGGTAAAAAGCTCATTTCGTTCGGGTGGACAACGACAACCGCTCTCTTTCAGAACATCAACCTGCTGTTCCAGCCAATACTGTATCAGGGATTCGTAAATCGTGTAGGCGTCCCGAATTCGGTGCGCTTCAATTTTGAGCAGGCTCTTCAGATGCTGAAGAATAAGAGGCCGTCCCCCTAGTTCCCCCAATCCGACAAGGAGTTGAGCAGCTTTTTCTTTCTGCCGATCCACGCCGAAACGCTGAAAACCTATAAAATTTTCGGTATTACGGGTGAGTTGCTTATGCAGGACCTGGCTCACCTGATGAGCAGCAAAGGGGGCCAGATAGAGAATAGGGCAATTATAGCCGGACAGGGCTCTGATCCGCAGTCGTCCTGTACTGTCAGGAGTCATTGCGGGAAAGAAATGACTGCGACAGGAAATAATCACCCGGTAAAAGGGTTCTCCGGCCCGGAGCAGGGGAAGCAGGCGCTCAAGGAGGCGCTTTCTGGCCAGTTTATCCTCGTTTAGGGCATCAAGCAGCAGGACTGTTTTTGCCTTACTCTCAATGGCTGCAACCTGATCCAGGGTATGCTCGTCCAGCTTAAACAAGCGGCAACTATACCCCCGTGGCCAGAACCCGGCGAGGTCCATCAATCTGATCATGAGAAGAAGCGAGCCCTTGCCCGCCCCCGGCTCTCCGAGCAGAATCAGTTGATGGCTCCCGTCCCGTTCGCGGGGGATTCCACCGGCGAAAAAAGTGTTGAGCAGGGAAAAGGCGGGCTGGCAGGGGTCAGGAGAAATAACGCCGCGACGGCGAGATATGGGGCGATAAGCCTGGAGATCGGGTTCAACATACAACCGGGACAACTCCAGAGGATCGGAGAAATCATCGCTCAACCGGTCCAGCTCCTGTGCCCTCTCGCCGGTGAGCTGCTTGAGCTGCCTGCAGAGCTGCTTGAGCCACTCGATATTGACAAAGGATAATGAGTCCGGTCCCGATCCCATAGGTTTTCTTCTTGCGGTGACAGATTGAACTGATTAAAAAAACCGTATACACAGGCTGAAAGCGCAACAGCTTTTATGCCCGACATACGGTATATATACCTTCTCCTCTCTCAAAAAAGATTGTTTTTTATTGTACCCTGAATGGACTTTCGGCTCCATAGGTTATTTCATTTTTGCTGGATGGGGGGTTGCGGGTGACGGCACGGGAGTATTTCTCGGGGTGTTACCCCGAGCTGGTTATGTATAACCCCGTTGGGGTATGGTGGTGTCATTATTATTGCAGTCAGTAGAGTGGGCAACGAGCGATAAGGTAAACAACGTTGGCAACGTGACAGCTTGTACAGCAGAACAGGTTGGGAGGAGCTGAAATATTGCCCACCCTACCGAGCTGCCCGGTTTGAGGTTCCGGGAAATGCAGGGCGAACACAGGGATTCGCGCCCTACCCGGCTAACGACAGGGTACCTCTGCCCTGAAGGGGCTATATATACCAGCGAAGGGTAACACCCTGGGTATCCTGGGAAAACCGGCATACTCGGGGTGTTACCCCGAGCTGGTTATATCTAACCCCGTTGGGGTATGGGTTGTGGCATAATGCAACGTCGAGCTTGCTGCGGTGCTGTCCTGCTCCGCGACGGACAAGCAACCTTGCTGCGCCGACGTTGCCAGCCTCCGGCTACCTGCCTGATTTATTGACCTAAGACAAGGCGGAAACCGTCCCACGGGAAGCGGCTACCAGGCGAGCCGCGGTGACGGTAGGCGGAACGGACGTTCCAGCCGCCGTCGTACCACGAGCCGCCCCGCATAACACGGTCGGAACCAGTTGCAGGCCCTTGGGGATTCTCCACCACGCCTTGCTTGTGACATTCAGCATAATATTTGTTGCCGTACCTATCCTGACACCATTCCCAGACATTACCGTGCATATCATGGAGCCCCCAGGCATTAGCCTCCTTTTCTCCAACCGGATGGGTCTTTCCTTCAGAATTCTTCTCATACCAAGCATACTCGCCCAGTAATTTTTCATCATCTCCAAAACAATACGCTGCTTCACTGCCGGCCCGGCAGACGTATTCCCACTCAGCCTCAGTGGGTAGGCGATAGGTCCGCCCTGTCTCTTGGCTCAACCACTCGCAATAATCCACCGCATCCTGCCAAGTAACATTGATTACCGGCCTGCTCCCTCTCCCCCACCCTCTATCATCCGGCTTCTCCCGACCTGTGGCATCACAAAAGGCATCGTAGTCGGCAAACATCACCGGGTAGCGACCGATGGCAAAACTGTCAAGTTTAACCTCATGTATTGGCCCTTCACTCTCATCACCCATCTGAAAATGCCCGCCCGGTAACATAATCATTTCCGGTCCCATATCACGACTATCGATATAATCCCAAAAAAGTAAAGGTCCATACGACTCAACATACCCCGACCAATTGAATCCAGAAAAATCAAGCTGCCGTCCGTTCATCGGGAAATGATTCGCCAGCACAAGAAACCGCACCAACTGATCCGTAGCCCGTAGCTGTTCCTGCCCAACAAGCTGTTCATTCACCACACCCCAAGCCAACAAAAATTCCCGAATCGTATAATGACTGAAGCGAAAGGCCCAGTCAGAGTTACGGTTGAGCAATGAACGCCCGCCCAGCTCAAACTTCTCCAACCAGCCTATACTTGCATCCTCCCGAACCAGCTGCTGCAAGGCAGCTTCACTGATAACCCGTGAGCCTTGCCGCTCCATCGCCTCTGCAACCCGTAAACAGGCATGAAACAACTCCTTCCGCTCCGGCACTCGTTCATCCGCATGTTGCCCCCGGATTTTCCGTACCTCCCGATCCAGCCACTCATCAACCAAGGCCTCGTAGACCGTATAGGCATTCCATTCCTGTTGACATTCCGCTGCAAGTAACTTGTCAATATGTTGCAGTAACATAGGCCGCATCCGCAAATCCTGCATGTGCTCCAGCAGGCAGCTGGCCTTTTCCCGCTCTTTTTTGATCCGCCCGCTTTGAAAACAACAATAATGATACCAGCGCAGGGGCAGTTTCCGCGTAATAAACTCCTGCACCTGCTCGTCCGTAAACGGCGAAAGATAGAGCACCGGGCAATGATAGCCGGACAGCACCTTGATCTCCGGTCGCCCGATCTTGTCCGGCTCCATCTCCGGGAAAAACTGGGTCCGGCTGGAGATGATCACCCGGCGAAAATCCTCACTGGCCTGCAACAATTCCAGCAGGCGCTCTCGAATCCGCTTCCAGGCCTTGGGATCTTCATCCAGGGCATCCAGCAGGAGCACCGTTTCACCCTTATTCGGCAGGGCAGCCACCCGC
>JBATKL010000195.1:0-2466 GCA_049669385.1 Candidatus Electrothrix sp.
GAATTGCACTCATGAAGTTGAGATGTTGTCATCGCAAGTTTTTGATGCTCCCCCTTAACCCAGCTGTTTCTTACTTGAAATACAAAAGGGTACGTAAGCAGCGGAGCGGATTTCACTTCTGCAAGAATTGTAAGGTCGCTCCTATGAGTGAGAACAGCATCTGCTGACGATGTACCCCCGATCACGATAACCTCTGTCAGCTCATGATAAATTTTATCAACAAATCGAAGAATCATTTCACTGCTTAATTTTCCAAGGGCACCTGACTGAGGCTTAACCGCCTTTTGGTAGCACCAAGTATCAGTTTTAGAAAAACACGGTGAACATAAATTGATGAACCCGAGATGGGAATTGTATGGAGGCGGACAATTAGGGCAGGATTCAATGCTTCTTTCAAGGCCAGAAGTTGCATCAATATAAGCCGCAGACATCATCATGTCAAAACAAAATGATTGAATAATCGAACCTTTACCTTTTGCCCACGTTAACAGACGGTCAACTTCACAACGCCATGGATACTCAACTAAAGGCTCATGCCCGTTAAAATTGTTTATGTCAAATGTCATTACTCAAGCTCCCGTGCGTTATCTCATCATCAAGTATCGGACTAGCCAGAATATGACGATCAAATTCTTTAAAATTTTTTATCCTCATCTACATCCTTGAGCTGCTCTAACGGGCACAGGCCCACGTCATCGGCTCTGACAATTACCAATGCGGCTGATTCCCGATCCTGTAATTGATAACCTCCTGGGTGTCACTGATCACCACAAAAGCATCAGGATCGATCCCATGCACGAGCCGCTTCAGCGTGCCGATTTCCGTTAGTTGGACAACGGTGTAGAGAATTTTCTCCTCCTTACGACTGTACCCGCCCTCCCCTTTGATGATGGTCACGCCGCGCCGGATATCCTTGAGGATTTCCCGAGAAATATCATCCCAATGGCGCGAGATGATAAAAACCGCCTTGCGCTGACTGAGACCGACCACCACCAGATTAATCACCTTGGAGCTGACAACAACAACAATCATGGTGTATAGTACCGCCTCAATGGAATAAAAGACAGAAATAAGGAGGAGAACAAGACCGTTAAGGATCATCAGGGTATTGCCGATCTTGATAGAAAATCGCTTCAGCAGGACAACGGAAAGCATATCTGTGCCTCCCTGCGAACCCGAAGTTTTCAAACAGAGTCCCGCGCCGACCCCGAGGATCACTCCGGCTAGCAGGGCATTGAGCATCCGGTCTTCGATGTGGAGATCAAAATGAAAAAACAGCAGGGACACACTGAGCGCAACCGTACCCAGGATGCTGTAGACAAAAAAACGTCGTCCCACCGCCATCCAGGCCAGGGCAAAGAGCGGCAGGTTAAGAGCGAAGTAAATCATACCCGGATCAAGAGCGGGGAAAATTTTATAAACAATCAGGGCAATGCCGGTTACTCCTCCGGTAACAAAATTATGGGGAATCAGGATACTGTTGACCCCGATAGCGCAGAGAACACCGCCAAGGCAGAGTAACCCGATATCTCGGATGACCTGCTGAAGAGAAAGAAACAACGCCTGTGGATTACCGCCTGTACGCATATGAAAAAACACCAAAAAATAACCCCGTCCCCCCAGAATCACCCTGCCGGGAACAAGAGGGTTTTTATTAACTCATTTTCAAGTAATTACCCCTGTTGATCGCAACAAAATCAGCAAAATCCGAAAAACGTTTGGCGTGCAATGCAGGTTCAGGTATACTAGAATTTTTCAACATGCTAAAACCATCGGGCATGGGTTGCAAACAAAAAATGAAGAATGAAGAGGCTGGACGATTTTCGTTCTGGAAAATCTACACAATCGATCGAGAACGCACACAGAGGACAAAGGGATGAGCGATCCGAAGCAAGAGAGCACGTTTGAGGTAAATAAAACCTACGCGGAAATCAACGCCCGAATTAAAGCGGGTGAAGCCGTGGTGGTCACAGCGGATGAGATGGTTGATATAGTTCGGCAGGAAGGCCCTGTTGAGGCGGCCCGCCGCATAGACGTGGTCACGACCGGTACCTTTTCCACGATGTGCTCTTCAGGTGCATTTTTAAACTTCGGCCAAAGCAACCCGACCATTAAGGCCCAGAAAGTCTGGATCAACAAGGTTGCGGCCTATGCCGGTTTGGCGGCCATTGATATCTATCTGGGTGCAACAGAACCAACAGAAGGTGATCCGCTCAATCAGGTTTACCCCGGTGAATTTCGTTACGGCGGCGGCCATATCATCGAAGATCTGGTGGCAGGCAAAGCCGTGCAGCTGGAAGCCAAGGCCTATCCTACGGACTGCTACGCCAACACCAAGTGCAGAAAAGAAATTACCTTGGCCGAGATGCCCAATGCCCTCCTCTGCAACCCCCGCAACGGGTACCAAAACTATAACTGTGCGGTCAACCTCTCGGATAAGATTGTCTATACATATATGGGCACACT
>JBATKL010000196.1:0-6897 GCA_049669385.1 Candidatus Electrothrix sp.
TTTTTTCACTCTTCTTGGTGAATGTCTTTTTTTTCGTCTCCGGCGCTTCTGCTGAACGAATTTATCTGGACATTGCCAGCTCTGGTATGCGTAAGCTCGTTGTTGCGGTTCCCTCTTTTGTCGATGCTTCAGGTGGTCAGAATACAGCAACAGGCCGAGACCTTGCCCGACTGATGGAGGAAGGTTTGCGGTTTCACGGGTTTGTCCGAATCCTGGATTCCCATCGCTATGAAGGGCAACCCAGGCCGGATTGGCGCGGACTCGGTGCAGATTATGTTGTTATGGGCAGTTACGCGCTGGCCGGAAGACAGATGACCGTTTCTGGAAATCTGCTTGATGTCACGAGTGGAGAGAGGCTCTCGACACGAAATTATCAAGGAAATTCAGGGCAACGGGAAGAGATTGCCCTGCGCCTTGTTGATGCCATGGTTGAGGAGTTTACTGGTGAACCGGGTGTTGCCAGCAGTTCAATCGCCTTTGTCTCCGATGAAACCGGGCGCAAGGAAATTTATATAGCCGATGTTTTTGGTAGACATGTTCGGCAGGTTACAAAGCATGAGCATCTCTCTGTATCCCCGCGTTTTACTGCGGACGGAACTCGGCTTGCCTATACTTCCTATCATCGGGGCAATCAGGATCTTTACCTGACAGACCTGGATCAGAATAAAAAGACCCGGACACTGTCTAGGCGCAAGGGAATGAATCTGGCCCCGACATTTTCTCCGGATAACCGGACTGCTGTGGTCACCTTGAGTAAGGATGGTAATCCAGATCTTTACCTTATTGATATGAAAGGGGATATCATTAGACGTCTGACAAAGCGGGCCGGAATTAATGTTTCCCCGTCGTTTTCCCCTGACGGGAGGGCTATATGTTTTGTTTCCGACCGGAGCGGTAAGCCACAGATCTACATTATGGATCTGCAAACTATGCAGGCGCGGCGTCTGACCTTTAAAGGAAGGGAAAATGTTGAGCCCTCGTGGTCACCTCGGGGAGATAAAATAGTTTATACGCATCTTGCCGAAGGGCAGTATCATATTTATACTGTTCCTGTCAGCGGCGGGACACCTACTCGGGTAACCTCAGGTGCCGGGAGCTGTGAATCACCGACCTGGTCTCCTGACGGGAGACTGATCGCCTTTTCTCGAAAAGTAGGTGGGAAAAAGGAAATTTACGTTATTCAAGCCAACGGAGAGGGGATGCGTCCCATGTTTGCTCTGAAGGGGGGGCAGTCCTATCCGCGTTGGTCGCCCCGTTTGTAGTGAATCCGGTTATAAAAAATACAAAAAAAACTTTTAACTCAGCTGTACATATAAGGAAAGAGATATGAAAAAAATAAAAACTCTTGCGTTTGCCGGTTGCTCGGTTTTCCTGCTTTGCCAATGCGCAAGTGTGGATGATGTGCGAAGGTTGAATTATCAGCTCCGCACCATGAACCAGAAAGTTAAGGATGTGGAATCCAATACAGCAAATCAGGTACTCAAGCGAACAGCTGAGTCTTCCAGTCAGTTGGACACCGTGGCCGAGGAAACGCGTGAGTTGCGGACAATAACCGAGGAAAATTTAGAAGCACTTACTCGGATGAGAGAGCAGGATGCGCAGAAGATTACAGAGCTGGAAGAGGCCTTGCAACAGTTGCGAAGGGAAAATCAGCAGATCCGCTCGGAAAGTGATGAGATTCGCTCGGAAAGCAGTCAGGTTCGCTCGGAAAGCAGCCAGGTCCGGCAGGAAAATGATCGGCTTATCCAGTCACTTGAAGGGAAGATTAATAAATTATCCGGCAATATACAGCGATTAAGTCAGGCCAGAGTGTACGCAGCAGAAAAAAAAGCGCGGCAGGCGGCTGATCGGGCGGAAGAGGCCAAGAGAAGGGCTGTGGTGGCGGCGCAAGCCCGACCAAGCGAAAAAACAACCTTGCTGCCGAGCAATAGAAAGGTTCGGAAAAATTACGGAACAGTCGTCGACGTAGCGCCGCCGCAGCAAACCCAGTTGAGAATTAATCAGCCGGTCGTCAATACCTCCCCCTCCCATCCCCGGATTACACCGCAGGGGCAGAAGGAGGCTGTGCATGTAACCAGGCAGCAACCTCGTCGGCAGCAGGAGCAGCCCGTGCAAGAGATTCGGCAAGAGATTCGGCAAGAGGGACAGCAGGAGGTTCAGCGAGTACAGGAGGTACCGGTACAACAGCACTCTTCTGTTGTGGAGTATCCGTCTCAGAGTCAGGGGCTGGATATGGAGGATAGTTTGCTTGCACAGGGCATTTCCCAATTTAAAGCCAAAGAGTACAAGTCGGCGTACAAAGTTTTCGAGCAGATCCTTGCCGGGCGTCCTGCGGATGATCAGGCGGCCAAAACCTTGTATTTTATGGGTGAGTGCCTGTTTAACCTGGGCGAGTATGATCTGGCCATTCTTGATTATCAAAAGGTAATTTCTAATTATAGTAGAAATCCGCACAGTTCTGCGGCATTACTGCGCCAAGGAATGTCTTTTGAAAAATTGACTGACCATGAGACCTCCAAGATTATCTATACGAAGCTGATCGCTGATTATCCGAACAGCAGAGAGGCCGGGGTAGCCCGGCAGCGGCTGGAAGGATTGTAAAAAGAGTACGCTGTTGTCCAAAAATAAATGTGAGAAAAAGCGCTTAGATCAATTGCTAACGGAACACGGCCTGGCTGTTGATCTGAAAAAGGCACAAGCCCTGATCGGGGCGGGCCAGGTCATTGTCAATACCAGGAGCGATTATAAGGCAGGGAGCCTTGTTCCGAAGGACTGTGAAATTCGGTTGAGGAAAAGCTCTGCTTTTGTCAGCCGAGGCGGGGAAAAACTGGCTGGCGGCCTCAAACAGCTGGAAATCGATTCAACAGGCTGGATATGCGCTGATATCGGTTGCTCAACCGGTGGTTTTACCGATTGCCTGCTCCAGAGCGGGGCTGCCCGAGTCTATGCCGTGGATGTGGGATACGGCCTGTTGGCCTGGAAGCTGCGGCAGGATGAACGGGTGATCCTCCATGAACGGACGAATGCTCGTTATCTGACACAACAACATATACCCGAATCCCTGGACTTAGCTGTCCTGGATGCCTCGTTTATCTCATTGAGCTCTTTGCTTCCACCGTTGCTACCGCTCTTTGGTTCGGTTGTTCGCATACTGGCCCTAGTGAAACCGCAGTTTGAGCTTGCCAAGGGCAAGGTCGGGGAGGGGGGCGTTGTACGGGAAAGCCAACTGCATAAAGAGGCTATTGATTCTGTGAAGCAATGTGCTGAGGAGTTGGGGCTGAACTGTAGAGGTGAAGCGGCTTCGTCGATCTGCGGGGCCAAGGGGAACCAAGAGTTCCTCTTGTATTTTACAGGTACTTTATAGCTGCTTCATCGTTGCTGACAATGTCGAGAGAAAAACCTGAAAAAGAAAAGTGGTAAAAATAAGGAGAATACAATGCGATGCCGAACTCTTAAGGAGGGTATCAGAGTCTGTGTTTTAACAGCGACGCTCGTAATAATGCTGGGTGGTGCCGCCGGAGCTACTGACTTTGTCTCAGTTGTGAAAGACGGGGTGAACCTTCGTTCAGGCCCGACCACCAGCCACGAGGTCCTTTTTCAGCTGCCAGCAGGTTATCCGTTAAAGGTGCTGGAGCGGGATAAAAAATGGATCAAGGTCAGTGATTATGAAAACGATAAGGGGTGGATCTATGCGAGTCTTGTATCTAAAACGCCTTATGTTATTGTGAAAGCTGATGAAGGAAATGTCCGGTCCGGTCCCGGTACAACCTACGACAAGGTAGGAAAAGTGGTCCGCGATGTTATTTTAAAAAAGGTGGATACAGAAGGGGATTGGTTCAAGGTCAAGCATCCTGAACTGACCGGTTGGATATATCACAATCTTGTCTGGCCCAGAGAGGCGAGCTGAGCAGAGGAGTGGTGGAAAAAACCGTGGACAAGGCGGTGGAAGGAACAGCAGCCGGAGTCGGCCTGATCAAGGATAATGAAAGAAGGAAGATGAAAAAAAATACGTATATGTATCTTTGCGCATGCCTGCTGTTCTGTGGCACAGCGGTGTCAGCTGAGACCTTGGGTTCTGCGGATGAGGATATCCAGAAGAATTTTAATCAGTTGGTAGCGACCAAGCAATGTCCGGGTTGTAATCTGAGAGGGGCTGTTCTGACCAGGATGGATTTGCGGGAGGCGGACCTGCAAGGTGCTGACCTTTCCAATGCCAAGCTCAGTTTGGCCAATTTATCCAAGGCCAAGCTGAAAAACGCTGTTCTGCGGGGTGCGGTCCTCGGTGGAGCGGATTTTTCTGGAGCTGATCTCCGAGGGGTTGATTTGACCGATGCGCAGCTGGCCGGGGCCTATCTGAAAGAGGCCCTTTTGGATCAGGAAATTACCCCGGAAAAACCGTATCAGCCAGAGGAGCTTCTCGAAGCTTTGCCCGAGGAAGTCGAGGAAGTTGAACTCCCCGAGGCATCGACGCAGATAGCACCTCTGCCTCCTGCTCAGGAAATTATAACCCCGGAGCCGGAACTGGATGCTGTTATTTCTGCTGCTGAGGAAGAGAAGGCTCTGCCTTCCACGCTTCCTTCTGCTGAAATACCTACCGATACATCATTATCATCATCAGGCATTGAAGAAAGCAGTGTAGTACTTGTTCCTGAACTGCCTGCTATTGAGGGGCGGACCGCAACAACAGTACGCTCTAAGGAATTAGTCCCTATCGCAGAGGCTCAGATAGTCGATTCTAGCAGCCAGGCAGACAATCTGCCGGATGCCCTACCAGATACTCTGTCAGATACTAAGACGGCGGAGGCAGAGAGCAATGCAGCAGAGCTTGGTGACATTCCGGTGATTGATACCGTGTCTGAGCAAGCAAAAGGCGGTTCTAAGGACAAAGAGCCAGAGTCGAGTCTCTGGGAGAGCTTCACCTCCCTGTTTGGTTCTGATGCTGCACCTGCGGAGCAAGAAAAAATAGAAAAGAAAGGGCCTGCTCAGAAGGCTTCTGAGGTCAAAAAAGATGTCGCGCCCGTTGCTCAACAGCAGGTAGGGGCCTATAGAGTAGAGACCTTTGGGCAAAGTCGAGCCAGATTGCAGACCTTGGTCGACAAGCTGGGTGAAGAGAAGCGTTGTGTGTCTTGCGACTTAGCCGGTGCGAACTTGTCTGGTAAAGATCTGGAAGAGGTTGATCTGGAACGGGCGAATCTCAGCGGGGCCCAGCTGGAAAAGGCTGATCTGCGGGCTGCTAATCTGAAAGGGGTGAATTTCACCGATGCAAATCTGAAAAATGCAGATCTGCGTAAGGCTGATTTATACCTTGCTGATTTTACCAATGCTGACCTGACCGGGGCTCAGTTGCAAGGGGCATTGATTGACTCGACCACCTTTACCAGTGCAATCGGGGCAAAGATTGAGACTGCTCTTGAGTAAGCGTGAGTAGGCGTGGGGAAGCGTGGGTAAGCATAACGTCTGCATAAGAGGCCGTCAAAAACGTGTCGTTGAGTAAATAGAGTTGACAAGAGAGATTTATTCAGCTATACGATAGAGTTTATATGAAAATGCCCGATGACTTCCCGAGTCACCGACAATTTTCATTTTTTGTTGTTCCTCCCCAGAGGGGAGGGATGGGTATTTATTTTAAAATGGTTTTTTGCGGAGAAAGATCTCCGTCTAAGGAATATCGTTCCGTTATTTCGTCATAAGCAGCTATCTGTTCGGGATAGCTCGCCGGATTATATTTATTTATAGAAAGCATCAAGGAGTTTTCATGGCTAATCATAAGTCAGCGATCAAGAGACACAAGCAATCCCAGGTACGCCGTATGCGTAATCGAATCAACAAAACAAAAATGAGCACAGTCATTCGCCGTGTTGAAGAGGCCTTAGTGGCCGGGGTTGAGGACGCAGCTCAGGAAGCTTTGAAGATCGCTATCCCTGTTATTCAGAAGACCGCCGGGAAAGGGACGATTCATAAGAAGACAGCATCCCGCAAGATTTCCAGGCTGACTGGCCGAGTTAACCGCATGATGCCCATCGGTTGATTGGATCGGTTCCCGACGGGAATCCTTTGACTTCATAGAGGGATTATGAGCCATGGAAGCTGGACTTCCGTGGCTTTTTTTGTTTGAGGCTGCGCTCATTGCTGCTGAGGCAGAGAACGCGTTTCTACTCATCGTATTTATTGATAGGTAATCATGTATTCTCCTGACTTGGAATCCTTTTCCGAGATGATCGAACAGGCCGGGCTTGTTCCACTGCACCGGACAATTGTCGCAGATCTTGATACCCCTTTGACCATCTTTGCCAAGGTGGCGGAAAGGGAAAAACACGCCTTTCTTTTTGAGTCTATGGAGGGCGGGGAGAAGTGGGGGCGCTATT
This sequence comes from Candidatus Electrothrix sp., assembly GCA_049669385.1. Classification (GTDB taxonomy): domain Bacteria; phylum Desulfobacterota; class Desulfobulbia; order Desulfobulbales; family Desulfobulbaceae; genus Electrothrix. The sequence continues at coordinate 6,366 of JBATKL010000196.1, forward strand.
CCTTTATCGGGCTGGACCCGCTGCTGTCTTTTTCATCTATCGGGGACGCAGTGACTTTGCGCCGCGCCAGTTCCCAGGCTACGGCTACGGCTGAGGATGAGGGAGGGGGGCCTGATGTTAAGATTGAGGAAATCCGGGAGAGCGTCAACCCGTTTCAGGAACTGCGTGACCTGCTGGCCTCCTTTAATGCCAGCACGGCACCGGGCCTACCTCGTTTTTACGGGGGTGCAGTGGGATTTCTCGGCTATGATATGATCCGTTTTATTGAAGAGATTCCGGATCAGCATGCGCCGCTTGATTTTCCTGATTCCTCCTTTATAGTGCCCCGACTGGTGCTGATTCATGACTCGGTTGATCAGACCCTAACCGTGGTTTGCAATGTGGTGCCGGGCAAGGGGGATGATGCGTCAGATCCGTCTGGTACGGTGGATACTACGGCACTTTATCAGGACGGCTGCCAGCGCATTGATACAATTATCGAGCTGATCAGAAGCCCTTTGCCGACGTCGCTCGCAGCCCATGCAGCAGGCTG
>JBATKL010000197.1:0-5666 GCA_049669385.1 Candidatus Electrothrix sp.
TGCTGTATCAGTCCGAGGTCTATTTTATTCAGAGCGAGGGCGAGGTGAACAACCGTTACCCGGATATCCTCCTGCTGGAGCGCAATCCCATTGAGGTGCGCTATCAGTTTCTCTTTGAGCTGAAATACAGCAAGAAAAAGGAAGGTGCGAAAGGCCTGGAGGAAAAACGGGCCGAAGGGATTGCGCAGGTCAGGGCGTATCAACAGCTTGCAGAGATCAAAAAAATGCCCAAGCTGAAGTCCTACCTTCTGCTCACTGACGGCAATGCGATTGAGGCGGTGGAGGTTGGGTGATGCGCTTTTGAAAATATGAAGCTATATAGAAGATCAACAGGGTCAAATCAATCGAGTCTGACCCTATTGATTATTCGGCGCTTATTGCTGTTTACCTTGATCAGGAAAAGATGTATGATTCCGTCAAGGATCATCAGGCCGCAGGAAATTCTTAAAAATAAGCAGCAGGTCAATGACGTCCTGCAGCTCAGCAATCAATATGATCTTATGGCTGTTGTAGCCTTAGGGTATCCGTTACACAGAAACCAGCAATCTCAACGATTACCGCTGGCAGATTTTATTTTACACGAATTTGGAGGAACCGTCCCATGACAAAATGCCCGTCAATCAGTAGAATTCTGCTCTTTTTTTTGGTCGCTATCACCTTATTTCTGTCCGGCTGCATCAGCACAATGTTTCCCGGCACCGGTATGCAGGGCGGAGATATCGGCGATATGCTGCCAGCTGTAGGCGGTTTTGCCGATGATATCCAAGATATTATTGTCCCGGCTGAAATGGAATGGGACAGAAAAAAATCTATGGCTATTAAGACAGAATCCTTTCACGGCGGAATCTGGCATTACACCGGTTCGGTGGAAACAGCCTCGTTAAAAGGGTACATGACCCGTGCTATGGAGGACACCAACTGGAAATTAGTTGGTGAAGCAGCCTCTGGTGACATTATGCTCGCCTTTGTCAAGCCCCATAAGACCTGCATGATGACCATCTCAGAGCATGATTTTCGCAAAACCGGACTCACGCTTTATGTTACCATTGATAAAACTGCTGCCATCGGCCTGAATCCCTTTGGAGAAGCCATTTCTACAAAATAATTTACAAAGTACTCTGCAAGATACTTTCCCTACCCCTTCTCGAACAAGCTTCCTCATGTGAGGAAGCTTGCCTCACTCATGAGAATTTATCTCTTTTTTTAGCAAAAAAAAACATATGCATTCAACCATGCAGGGTCGGAAAATTCTCTTCGGCGTGACCGGCTCAATAGCTGCTTTTAAAGCAGCTGGCTGGGTGAGTTCACTTGCCAAAGAAGAGGCACAAGTGACGGTCATAATGACGGAATCCGCCACTCGATTTGTTACGCCTCTTACCTTTGGTGCACTTTCCGGCAACCACGTCTCCACAGACATGTTCAGTACCAAAGCAGAAGAGATGATGGCCCACATCACTTTGTCCGGTGATGCTGACGTGATTCTGATCGCTCCGGCAACAGCCCAGACTCTTGCCCGGCTAGCACACGGCATGGCTGACAATCTACTTGCCGCAGCTGTTCTGGCTGCTGCGGCACCGGTGGTTATTTGCCCTGCAATGAACGCTAAGATGCTTGCTCACCCAGCTACTCAACGCAATCTCGCCACCTTGCAGGAACTGGGTTATATCATCGTGGAACCGGAATCTGGGCCGTTGGCCTGCGGCGAAGTCGGCTCTGGCCGTTTAGCGGAATGGGATACGGTCCGTGAGGTCTTGCTGGGGCTCTGTGTTGAGCAAGATCTGGTCGGACAACAGGTACTGATCACCGCAGGTCCGACCAGAGAAGCATTGGATCCGGCCCGCTATTTGAGCAATCGTTCCAGCGGAAAAATGGGCTATGCCTTAGCCAGAACAGCGAAACGACGAGGAGCAGAGGTGACGCTGATATCCGGCCCAACAAACCTTCCCGCTCCTCCTGGAATAACGATGGTTCAGGTGGTGACAGCAGCAGAAATGGCGGAAGCCGTCAAAGAACAAGCTGATGATGCCAGTATCATTATTAAAGCAGCGGCTGTGGCTGATTTCAAACCAAAAAAGGTTGCTTCCCTGAAAATAAAAAAAGCAGGTGCTGATCTCCAGCTGGAGCTGGAGCCTAATCAAGATATTCTGGCAACCCTGGGCAAAGAGCGGAAATCTGGACAGCTCCTGGTTGGATTTGCTGCGGAAAGCAATAACCATGAGGCTGAAGGACGACGTAAGTTACAGGCCAAAAAGGCCGATTTAATAGTGGTCAACGATATTTTAGGAAAACAAAGCGGCTTTGATGTGGATACGAATCAGGTTACGCTGATCACTCGGGATGATATAGAGCAATTGGCCCTCCTCTCCAAAGAAGAAACCGCAAACTGTATCTGGAATAAAGTTATGACCCTGAAAAAGGTAGGTAGAGGATGAAGCTGAGCAGATCTGAACAAAAGCGTAGAGTAAAGCAGGTAGAAAAATTAGTGGTCGAATTGGCCGCTCTTCCCGCCAGTCAGTTGGCTAAACTGCCTGTGGACAAAGATATTCGACTGCTCTTTCAGGAGGTCGCGACCCTCAAAGGCGGGTCGAGAAAGCGGCAGCTCAAGTATATTACTAAATTTTTTCGTGATGCTCCTACTGAGGAACTTTATGCCTTTTTGGAAAAACGCAAAGGGACAGAGCTGCATAAAGAGAAGCAGTCGCAAGAGTTGGAGTATCTCCGTGATATTTTGCTTGAGGAGGCCATTGACGCTCGACGTAAAGCAAAGGCAGAGTACCTGGATTTGACGGAGGACTGGTCATCCACAGTGGTGGAGGATATTGCCGTGGAGCTGCCCTCTGTGGATCAGCATGAGTTGCATCGATTGGCCTTTTTCTTTGCTATAAACCGGAATAGGCAGCATAGCCGTGAAATCTTTCGCATCCTTCAAGCTGCTCAGGAGAAAGAGCTGATGACGAGAAAGATGCAGCAAGAGGTCTGATTTTACTGCGGTTGGCGCAGGAGTCCTATCGTTGAGAACCTTATTGATTCTAGGTTCTCACACAGAGGCGTGGCGACTTCCCTGTGTACTAAAAGATACAAAAAAGAATCACACGTAAATGCATGATTTATTATGCATATATATTAAACCTCAATATCTTAATTACTTTTTTGTAACAAAAAAAATCATACAAGGTTATAGTTATGAGGATGAATACATCTCTCACTCCACGGACCCGTACCAAGGAGTGACGTGATACCCAAATACTTCTTCTGAATCCCTCTTCCTCCCACCCTCATTCACCATCATCAGGAGGTTTCAGACGTCCTCTTTTTTATATAGACGGTAAAATATGGTCGCTAAATATGGTTGCTAATAGCTCAAAAATTCTCATCCTTGGTTCCAACGTCAAAATAACCAACCTCCCGGTTAAAGAGGTCAGCCTGCTCCAAGAAGGCAGCCTGCCAGCCTATGGTTATAACCCCGGAGATAATATTGATTTGCTTGCCGGACCGGTCACTGTTGAGAAGGGAAGATTGGAACAATGCCTGACCTGGCTGAATTCCTATCTTGCTGAATCGGGCCTAACTCCCCAGGTTGACTGTCTCACCTATGGACCTGAGAAACAGGTGTATCAAATTTTCAAAAGGCAAAAAACCGGTGGGGTGGATGATAATGACGGCTGGTTCATGGTGAGCCAGTTGCTGCCGTCCGAAGAACGCATGAAGAAATCGTCTGCCTTTGTGATTAGCGAGCATGAGTGCTCCACGGTGGGCAACAACACGGGGATGGTTCTGATAGACGACTCCGGAGCTCCCCCGCAGGTGTGCGATGATATGATCGCCCTGAATCCTGATATGTGGTGCATCGCTATGGGGATCTCTGTTGCCCATTGGCAGGAGTGGGCCCAACGGCTCGGAAAACGCTTTACCCTTTTCTGCCGTCTTTCCGATTTAGAAACGACCCGGATGGAAATGGACTCCGCTGTCACCTGGGAAAGCATCGTTGCCATGTGCCTGCGGGCCCTCAAAACAAGCGAGGTAGGTCTCTGGGATCCGCTGAGCAAACGTTTTCTCTGCCATATCGTGGTGGAAATGTTTCCTCACGCCATTCTTTATGTCGGCCCTGACGGTACTTTTTTTCGATACCGCAAAGGCATGTTACCGAAAAAAAGCTCGTTTAAGCAACGCGGCTCTGTTCCCTGCTACGACACGATGGTCACCGCAATGCTGACCATGAATATCTTCCGCTTCAATTGTCTTGATTTCTGCCGTAATTGCTTTTTTGCCTTTTCAAAACAGGTGCTGGTCAATTGGAAAGTGCTCAATGACCACGGGTATCATTTTGATGGGCAACTCAAACTGCCGCAACTGGATTTCGGCTCGGTTTGTCCAGCTGACTGGCCATGCTCTGCCCACGAATGCGGTGAAGAACGTGGCAATCGCCTGAAGCTGGCATGGCAGGAGAAGGCTGCTGGTTGCCAGAATGACTGCCCCTGTGCATCTCCAGAAATGATCAGAAAAGATCCAAGTTTTGTCGAATTACCCCACTCGTCCGCAGAATTTGAAAAAAACTTAGCGCTGGTGGCCTGTCAATCCTGGGGGGAGGAAAAGAAAAAGGCCCTGCGTTCCTTTTTTAAGCGCAAGTATGAATCGCATTGCAATATGCAAAACGATGGGATTCGATATGCTGGCCATATTGATACCATCATTTCCGTGCTGCACAACCTGAAGGAAGAGGTCAATCGCGGCACTGGGTTTGATCATCTTCCTATGTGTCAAATCGGCCATCTGCGGACCACGGATCCGGCTGAAATTGATCCGGTCATCACCCTGCACCAGGTCATGGATTCCTATGTTTCCAAGGAAGAGGTCCTGCGTCCTCTCTGTATTGGGGTGTTCGGCCCCCCAGGCTCCGGAAAATCCTTTGCCGTGAAACAGGTCGCTGATGAAATCGCTCGCCATCATGATGGTAATCCTTTTGATTTTTTTGAATTTAATCTGACCCAATTTGCCAGTCCTGAAGAAATCAATGCCGCAATTGATCCGATCAGGGCTTCAGTGGCTCGGGGCCGAGTGCCTATTGCTTTCTGGGATGAATTCGACTGTCGCTATAACGGAGATGAATTCGGCTATCTTCGCTTTTTTCTGCCTTCAATGCAGGATGGGGTGACCTATGTCCACGGCATTCCCTACCATATTGGACGGGCCATCTTTGTTTTTGCAGGTGGTGTCAAGGCGAGCTGGGAGGGGATGGAAGATCTGCTCTCTCCCGAAAATGGAGCACAGCTGAGTAAATCCAAGACGCTGAAAATACCCGATTTCATGAGTCGCCTCCGGGTTGTTTTGGATATTGACGGCATTGAAATACCAGCGCATTTGCTCCAGGAGTCGGCCACCGAGGAAGACCTGGAGGAGTTGCGCAGGATTCTTCATAAACGCGCCCTTATCATCGCCCATCAGATGCAGACCCATTGGAAAAAAGCCGCCCGAAAAAGTTCTGGCCTGCTGCTCCGCTTGCTCCTTGGTGAGTATAAATTCGGGGCACGCTCGATTGAGGCAGTCATTGAGGCCAGCCGGGCTGCCGACCGCCTAGTGTACGGCCTGCCTGAGCTGATCGCGCCATCTGCGGCCCGTATTCATGCTAATTGGCGGGTGGAGCTGGAACGCAGGATTGATCATGTTCG
>JBATKL010000198.1:0-2082 GCA_049669385.1 Candidatus Electrothrix sp.
AGTACTCGTTGGTGAGCATTCCGGCGCGATCTGTTGTGCCCCATGCTTCAATCCTATCGTCCACCAGGGCTGACTCAAACCTGCGGCGGATATCGGGCAGGTTCTCCGCGAGCTGGGAAGGTGTGCCCTGCACGGAAAGCGATACCGGGAGGTCGGCTGCCAGAGCACGGTCGATGTTACCCAAGGTATCCTCAAGATTGTCCGAACCAGTGAGCGCTTGAAAGCACTTGTAATCCACTGACGGCAAATTGATGAACAACGTATCAAGTACCTCCGATTGGACAAGGAGCCGGATTAATTCCGGTGAGAGGCGGTCACCATTAGTATGGAGTTCGAGCTTCATCCGGGTAGCGGCCAAGAGCCTAATTCGTTCAGTAAAAAGGGGATCAAGACAGGGTTCGTTGTACGAGGTGAAAGAAACGGTTCTGATGTTGCCGTGGGCTTCAGCCTGATCCAGGAGCGCGGCAAAGGAATCCAGGTCCATGATCTGTTTCTCTTTGGGCTGAATTCGTACCGGACAAAAACGACATCGCCGGTTGCAGTGGGTGGTGGTTTCTATCTCAAGATGAAGCAGGTTGGTGCGGTTCCAAATTGTATCGGGATCGACCAGCATACCTTGCCGGACCAGTTCCCCGAGGGATATTCGATCCGATGAACTCAGGATCAGATCGGCCATGCATCTCGGTTGCACAAAGGTCTTCAGAAGAGACCGCTCCAGATCGCCGACCTTACACCGATTTTTTGAAAGCCTGTCAGTGATTTCATCGGACTGACTGAAGCGAAGATAGGGTGAAACCTGAAGCAGTTTAGAACCGTGTCCCGACAGTCTCCTCAGACACTCAGTTGTATGAGTCATTGTGCTTGTTGCTCAAGGCAGATTGAATGGATAGAAAATACAATCTCATCAACCGGAGACTTTAAGAGCATGTCTGTGACTTCATCATTTAAGGCGTATCCCATTGCCATTGGTGTACAAGATGATGCGTGAGGAGGGATTCAACTGATGCAGTCGGTTGATCCATTCAAACCTTTCTGAGTGAGCACGATGCATCAGTTTTGCCCTGAGCCTTCGTTTCCGAGTTTATTCCTGAGCTGTTCCAATTCTTCTTTTCTTCGCTCAACGATCGGGCCAAGCCGACACCCTATCTCCAACTCCTGCTCGTAATTGGATTGAAGAAGATGAGCGAGTTCCTCTTCCCTGGAAAGAAGCCTCCGAAAGAGGGGATCCTGCAAATTTATTTCCCAAGCTCCGGTCAGCAGCCGGAGCCGAACCTGTTCCAGATCAAACGGTACCAGTTGTTCCCGGTCCTTAAGAAAACTGTACTCTGCATCAACCATTTCATCGTACTGAACATGCCACCCCTTTGCACGTTCGCTTTCTACAAAACGATTTTTTCTTTCCTGGAAAACTTTTCGTATTCCATGCTGCTGGCTCCTGATAGGAATATGACAAAGAATAAATTTGATAGGGGATACTCTCCTGCCATAAAACTGTACATCGTGGCCCCCAGCATGAACAAGCGACACAGGTGTACCAGTAGACTTCCAGCACTTTCTCTGGACTGCGTCAAAATCTGCACCGTCTTCATATCGTGTAAATACGGACCTTGGATCAGTACCGGGAATGAAGTCATTATTCACCGGGTGGAAATTCAGCAGGTGGAAATCTATACAGTTATATCCAAGAGAATCAACGTATCTGATTGCCTTTTTCAGGGTTAGACTGGGGAAAGGTCCCTCTCTGAATTCATCGGCATCATGGTGGATAAACCAATCAGCTTCCAGCTCTACAGCAAGTTCCTCTTTTCGCCGCAGGATCGAGGACCAGTCATAGACTCCATTTGGTTCGTCACTACAGGAATGTGAAGGGGGATAGGTTTCAATATTTATCAGCCCCTTTCCCAGAAAGGGACTTGCCTGCTCCACCGTATCGTCTGTGGACCTGTTATCGATCAGATACACCTCAATCCCGTTATTGATAAGGTGTTCGATGACAGAGGAGATAATATCTGCCTCGTTATACGCAGCTATGAGAGCGATAACCCTGAAGTCATCCTTGGTGGACCTCATAAAAACATCATC
>JBATKL010000199.1:0-2061 GCA_049669385.1 Candidatus Electrothrix sp.
CAACGGCGGCATTCCTCCTTTGCTCATGTGTAGGCAAAAAATCGGAAGATGAGAAGAGTAAAACTGCTCGCCTTGCAGCCCCTGAAAAAAAACAACGTACGGTAATTGAGCCTTCTTTGTTACCGCAACGTTTTCAACGAGCGGGATACATCATTAGCAATGACGAGGCAAACGTTGATAGCGAGGCTTCTGACGAATTCCGGCTCAAGGTCGGTGCAGACATCACAACGCATGAGCCGATAACTTTGCGGGAAGCAATGAAGGCCTTGGTCAGAAATAAAAAAATGAGCCTCAGTTGGGCTAGTGATGTAAATCAGGACCTGCTTGTAGATATTGATGTCACAGCTGATGATAATTTTTATGAAGCAATAGATAATATATTACGCCAGCTGGATTATTTCCATGAACTACAGGGCTCTACCCTTATTGTTAAGTACAGAGAGAGTAAGCAATATCAGATTGCTATGCCTTTTGTGAAACAGGAGTATAATACAGCAATCGGGGGGAATTCATTTGGTAGTGATATACGCATTGACAGTAAAGGGAATACCTTTGATATTTGGGAGAACATTCAGAAAAATATTGATACCCTCTTATCGACATGGAGTGCAACAGTAACGATTCCTGAAAAAGATATTGCGGATACCGGAGATATTGAAAAGGATGGAGAGGAAACAGCAAAGCCGGTTGATCAAGTATCACGAAGGGTGTCGTCCACTGAATCAAGTTATACCATTGACAAGCCTATCGGTCTGATAACAGTGCATGCACCGAAATCTTTACAAAAGAGGATTTCGAATTATCTGGAAACGCTTGAGCGGGAATTGTATAAGCAGATTATTATTGAGGCGAAAATTATTGAAGTTCAGCTGCAAGATAATTCCTCTTTGGGAATCAACTGGCAGACCTTACTTAAAAATTTAACCTTTGCCGGAGGTACAGTCGCGGCAAGCAATTATTATGGTAAAGATGCTTCGGAACTGAACGAGAACGGTACGACTTCTTCGAACATTTCTGAAAATGTAAACAGTAGGATAAACAGTACCAACAATTCGAATTCATCCGGCTTGGATAATTTAGGTTCTTTGACGAATGACTTCACTAACGCAAGCACCTCAGGGTCAGATACTACATCTAGCTCAACAGGATTAACAGGGTCAACAGGATCAACAACAGGATCAACAACAGATTCCAGTCTACTTACTGACTCTGTTTCAACTTTAAATTCTCTTACAAACACGTTAACGTCAGGGACCTCAGCGGCAAGCACAATCGCGACCCTTATTACCGGAGGAGCAGCCAATGCAGCTCTTGCCGGGATCAACCTCACGGCGTTTTCATTTGATAAGTTTATTAACGCACTCAAGCAGCAGGGGAAAACCTCGGTTCTCTCTAATCCGAAAATCAGTGTGATGAACGGTCAGCCTGCGCTTATTTCAGTTGGTCGTGAAGTTACCTTTATCAATAGCATAGAATCAACCACTGATGATAAAGGTAAGACGACCTTTACGATTAATACGGAACAGCTTCTCTCCGGTATCGGGCTTGCAATATCAGCTGTGATTAAAAGAGATGACGAGATTATTATGAATTTAGTCCCGATAACCTCGGAACTTTTGGAGCCGATAGAGTATGTAAGTGTCGGCGAGGGTAAAGTCGGGCTTCCCATTGTGAATAAGCGAGAAATGAGTACCACCGTGAAGGTTAAAAATGGTGCGATGCTCGTGGTCGGAGGGCTTATCTCGGAAAGCGAGGCCAGTGATGGAGATTTTCTTTTTGGAACAGAAAATATACCCTATTTGAAGTACCTGTTCGGTTACGAGGAAAAGCAAAAATCAAAACGTGAATTGATCATTCTGCTGAGACCGCGTATTATTTAATTTAGCGAGAAAAAAGTTAGTTTCGTTTTCACTCTATTTGGGAGTAGCATATGAACCTGCTGAAATACATCCCCATTGGGATAGTATTGATCGGTGCAATCACCGGTTGCGGTAAAAACACTGTTGAAACCTTGATGGTCCCGGCTCAGGTGGACCCTAACGGTCGAGGCAAAGGAATGTC
>JBATKL010000200.1:0-1628 GCA_049669385.1 Candidatus Electrothrix sp.
AAGAGGGAAAATAGATATATATTACTAAGTCCAGCCTGTGATTTGGCCGTTAGAGGGGATGGTAAGTTTAAGACAGATCGTATTCTTCTTGTTGAAATAGAAGAAGAAAATTTTGTTATTGATGGAGCCTTGAAAGGTATTGGTAAAAAAGCTAAAAAAGAAAATAAGCTTAAAAACATTTTTAGAAATAATTACACAGAATATTTTCATTGGTTACCCAAGACAGGGTATTTTGATGGAGGATTTATTAATTTCAGAAAAATATCAACATATACAACAGATGGATTTGAAACTACCTGTCATCACCCGCATATTCAGATCTCCCCGCATTTTGTAAAAGATATATTATCCCGATTTTCTTCCTATTACGCCCGCCAAGGACAACCCGATATTGATCGAAATAAAATAATAGAGGAAATTATTGCCTCACCTGTGGGAGTAGAGTAGTGGATGTGTATTCATCGGAACAACAAAGTTGTAATGTTTTTCAACTAAGCTCATCAATGCCAGTTCAAAACAAGATCACAGAGGCTATCTCATGACCGACTCTCAACCCTGCGGCGCATTCGAGGCGCAGAGATGACGATCAAAAAAATCATCATCATTGCCGGTCCGAATGGCTCGGGAAAAACCACCTTTGCCCGTTCATTTCTGCCGGAAGAAGCGCAATGTCCACGCTTTATCAATGCCGACCTGATTGCGGTCGGCCTGTCGCCCTTTGCACCGGAAGCCGCCGCTGTCAAGGCGGGCCGGTTGATGCTAGAAGAGATAGCTGCCTGTGTGCGGCGTGAAGAAAATTTCGCTGTTGAAACAACGCTGTCCGGCTTGGGCTACCTGAGACACATCAAAAAATGGCGTGCGCAAGGCTTCCGCGTTAGTCTCTATTTTCTTGCATTACCCAATGCCGAAACCGCCATTGCCCGTGTGGCAGAGCGTGTTCGTCAGGGTGGGCATGACATTCCTGTCCCTGTCATCCGCCGTCGTTTTGTGGCCGGATTGCGCAATTTTAACCAATACTACAAGGCCGAGGCGGATGCTTGGGCCAAATACGACAATGCCGGTGCAGAGCCGGTGTTGCTGGAATGGGGAGAAAACAAATGAGCGCACACGATATTGCCAGTGCCAAAGATCCCGACTTGCGTGCCTCTCTGGCTGCCATGCAGCGGGCTGCCCAACTGGCACGCAAGACCGCCATTCAGACCGAAACAGGCATTGTCCTTGTTCAGGACGGGAAACTGGTGCATATAGCGGCGGACGAGTTGCGCCGCAACGTTCAGGAAGAAAAAAACCGATGACCGACTAATTGCCGATATTCATAAGGGTTATCTGGCAGCCTTTGAAGAGCTGCACGATTTTTTGCTGGCTCAGCGCGTCGAAGTATACTCAGCACCGAAAGAATTTGAGCTTTCCGGTCTCGGTGCCCACCATTAAAACAGCGTCCCGAAGGGACTGCCGAAAATAGCCCGGTCTTTCAAGGCCGGGGCTGGCTCCACCCATGCCTCCAAAAGAACAAAAAATCTACCTCTGCACCGCCTGCGGCCATGAAAGCCGGAAATGGCTAGGCCGTTGCCCGAAATGCGGCGAATGGGACAGTCTGAACGAGCAAAAAAAGCTGAAGATTCGTACCG
>JBATKL010000201.1:0-1786 GCA_049669385.1 Candidatus Electrothrix sp.
GTCTTTAGGGCAGCCCATGCCTTCTCCTCAAACGCCTTGGCAAGGTTGTAGTTGGCTTCGAGAGTCTGCTTCTTCGCCTCAGCGGTTCTCCATTCAGCTATCTTGCTTTGCTCAACAGCGTGCTGTCGTTCCTGCTCGGCAATTACCTTCTGCCGCTCCGCATTCTTCCACAGCAAGAAAAACGTTGTTGCCACCGCCATCATTGCCAGCAGCCCGACCAAAACAGCAATAATTTTTCGCCGCCGCTGCTTTTCCCGCGCTTTTTCACTCTCCCGGATAAACCGCCGCTTTTCTTCGCTCAAGTAGTTCTCATGATTTGCCCGCCACCGCAAAGCCTCATCCAACGGCAACCCCCGCAGCAACGCCCCTTCATCCTTCCCGCTCTCCACCCACTGCCCCAGCAACACCCGCAACTTCTCCTGCCAAACCAGAAACTCCCGTTCCTCATCCACCCATTGCCGCAGAGTTTGCCAGCGACGAATTAACGCCTCATGCACCACCTCAACCGTTTCTTCCCCGCGCTTTTCATCCCGCCCGGTAACGATAAGCCGTTTATCCGCCAGCCGGGTAATCAACCCTCGGTATTCCTCCGCAATTTGCCCGACTGTCGCCACCTGTCGGGTATCCTCGGTGCCCTGTCCCGGACGGACCAGCTTGAGAAAAATATGTCGGAGCTGCTCCCGCTCCTGTTCAGTAAACTCCGCATAGACCGCATCCGCATGATTGGCCAGGGCCTGCTGCACCCCGCCGATGGCCTTATAGGCTTCATGGCTGATTTGCCGAAACTTCTGTCGCTCCCACAACTGGGTCAGGCAGAACTCCAGCAGGGGCAGGCTGCCCGGTTCCTTGCCCACATCGCTGACAATAAGGTCGGTCAGGCCCGGCTCGAAGTACACACCGAGTACTTTGGCGGGTTGCTCAACGACCTCCCGCAAACCCTGTTCATCAATCTGCGGCAGAATGATCGGCGCAAAGTTGTCCAGGGCCTCGGCAAGGGCAGGGGAGCTGACTGCGGCGGCAAAGAAATCCGCCCGCATGGTGAGCAGCACAGTGAAATCTTCTGAGCGCAGGCATGCCAGCAGGAGGCTAATATATTGCCCAATCAGATTCTGATCCGTATTTAGGGTAAACAGCTCCTCAAACTGATCTATTATCAGCAGGAGGTGCAGGTTTTCGTGCTGTTCCCTTCGTTCCCTGATCTGGCGGATGATCCCGGTCAATCCGACGGAACCGGCATGAAGTTTTTCTTTCAGTTCATCGGTTTTCTCCGAGCGGAGAATGGGGTCATTGTAGAGAAGGGGAATCAGGCAGGCGGACAGCTCATACAGGGGCTGTTTTTTCGGACGGCAATGGGCGATCAGCCAATCACCGCTTTTGCGCAGGGCCGGAAGCAACCCGGCAAAGACCACGGAGGATTTGCCGCTGCCGCTGGCCCCGATCACCGCCGCAAAGGGCCGGTCTGCCACGACCTGCCTGAGTCGGGCAATGGTCTGGTCCCTGCCGAAATAGAGATCAGCATCCTTTTCCCGGAAGGCCTCCAGGCCGCGATAGGGATTGGCCGGGCGGCTGTGCTGATCCAGTTCAGGAAAAGCCCGAATCAACGCAGAAGCAGGTAGCATGTAGCCGGTAATAACCGGGCCGTTTTCCTGGTCTGGCTTTCTCCGTAGCCTGCTGCTGATCATGCCGCAGACCGCATTTTCCTGCACGGCCCAGACCGCTGTGCCGCTGAAACCCTGTTCAATCGGTCGGGTTTTATCCAGCGGGTGGATTTCCCAAGATCCTGCCC
>JBATKL010000202.1:0-1728 GCA_049669385.1 Candidatus Electrothrix sp.
TGACCAGCCCCGGTCTCGGCAATAACCCGTTTCTTGCCCATTCGCTTGACCAGCAACCCCTGCCCCATCACATTATTAGCCTTGTGGGCACCGGTGTGGTTCAGATCTTCCCTCTTGATATAGATCCGTGCTCCGCCCAGATGGTCGGAGAGATTTTCAGCAAAGGTCAGCGGAGTGGGTCGACAGGAATAATTGCCCATCAGGTCGACGTATTCCTGCCAAAACGCGGGATCCTCCCGGATAGCCTTATAGGCCTTTTCGAGATCTGCAAAGGTTTGATGAAGTACTTCTGGGATAAAAGCACCGCCCCATTGGCCGAAATATCCTTTTTTCATAATCTGTTTTTCGTTATATCTGTTAAGAGGTAAACAGCATGCTGATCATGCAATATGTATGTCGAACACGTTTTTCGATAGATCTGAACAGAGTAAACGCAATGTATTTACCCTGTCAAGTATTGAGCTGAGTGTTTTATTGAACAGCATCCCACTCCGGTACCTTTTTATTTTTGGGCACAGCGTCGAGTATTTTGGTTACTTTTGACTTCAGAGCTGAGATGTCTTTTTTTGCTATTCTTGATTCCACGACAGACAATGTCTCCATCTGACTTAACTGCGTTGTCAAAAAATAGCTGGCAAGGTTATTCAATGAAACACCTTGCGATTTAGCCTCATGTGCCAAACGATTTTTCAGCTCGGCAGGAACCCTTAATGTAATAACTTGTGTGTTATGCATGATCACGCCTCCAGAGGTAATAAAAGTCTCCAGGAGTCAGCACTTTGAACGGATGACTTTTCAGTCTGCCAGAGTGAAAATCCTTGGTTATAGATAGCACATACGAATACAAGGCACAACGCTTATCGAAGGCTGGAAATAGACTCGAAGGTGTTACCTGCATGGCTGGACTTGTGGGTATTGTCAACGTAACAACCCTTTCAGGGTTGGGCGACCGCCGGTCGCCCCTACCTTACTGGATGACCGATTGGAGATCACATGTTTCCCAGACAGCAAGGAGGAAAAAACATACCTACTGTTTCTTCAGCTGCTGAAGATAGCTCACCAATTCATAAACATTGGTCGAAGGGTTATCTGTTCCACCACTCTCACAATGCTGTTCAGCCTGCTTCGCACGAGCAATCGCGGTGGAGATATCCTTTTTAATCGGCAATCACGCTTGCGCAGAGTGACCCTCGTCTGGCGTTAAAAACTTTTGTGGTGTACGTAAAATGGAGAAGAAGCCAGAATTCAAAACAGGGTACAGAGGTTACAGCGTGAATGGGACATCCGCGCTTGCCTAATTTTTTTTCTCGCCGAAGAGTATCAAGTGCTTCTTGGTAGGTAGGATGTGTGTCTTTATCAAAAACACAATAGACCTTATCATACCGCTCTCCCGTCGCCTTGCCTTCTTTTTTATCCTTTTTATACGCAGTCAGGGCGAACTCAACAACATTGCGGGGTGATGAGCCAGCGGTATTTTTTGCAATTTTGACATGTGCAGTGCTCAACTGTAGATCATCAATCAAGGCCTCAAAATAATCAGGTTCGCTCTTTTCCCCTTCACAGACAATCAGTACCCTGTCATAAGGTAACCTTCTCGCCAGCTTCCGTTTCTGTTCAGCTGCACCTCTTGCCTTACGCTTATAGAACAAATCATCGCTGCCCATTAAAAACTGACCTCACCGATATAAGGAACGGCTCCGAACCGACCTTGGAGATAACCTTTTTCAA
>JBATKL010000203.1:0-12058 GCA_049669385.1 Candidatus Electrothrix sp.
AAAAACTACCGCCGATTACGCCGGGAGAAATACTGCTTGAAGAATTTCTTAAACCGATGAAAATATCACAGAGCCGACTGGCTAAAGACATCAATGTTCCGCCGAACAGAATCAGTCAGATCATTCATGATAGGCGGGAAATAACTGCTGATACAGCTTTGCGGCTTGGCAGATATTTCAACATAGAACCGGAATTCTGGATCAATCTGCAAACCAGGTACAATATGAAGCAGGCCCGCAGAAAAATAGGAACGGCCCTTGACAAGGAAGTCAAAATGCATTGCTTTGCCGCAGCCCGGACTGATCGGGCAGTAACATAATGCTGATCGTTATGAAGAATAAAAAAAGACCACCTTTGATCGTATTCAAGTTGGTGGCGCAAAAAGGAAGGAAAATGTAAGCTTATCAAGCTGGAGCTGTAGGGACACGGCGTGCCGTGGCCTGTAATTTTCACCCGAGATTTATTGACGTTGTGAATAAAATTGAATACAATGTATTCATATAGATTTTTTATTCCACGAGGAGGGCAACAATGAAAACAGTGACTATGCGGGTTGATGATACGGTCTACCGGATGATAAAAACAGCGGCGGATGGGCAAAAAAGGAATCTTTCCAACTTTATAGAATTTGCGGTAATGCAGTACCTTTCTTCTGTGCAGTATGTCGACAATGATGAAATGGATGAAATCCTCCAGGATACCGAGCTGGTGCAGAATCTGAAAGACGGTATGAAAGAGCTTGAACGAGGAGAATATACTCTTGTTTGAGTTCAGCATAGCAGAGTCCAAAAAATTTGAGAAACGCAAAAAGAAGCTTGATCCGTCTCTGTATGCAAAGATAAAAAATGTCGTGTATCCGCAGCTGCGAAAAAACCCCTATTTTGGGGCGAATATCAAAAAACTGAAAGGAGATCTGTCAGGATATTATCGCTTCAGGATTGGGAGTTACCGCCTTTTTTATCTTATTGAGGAGGGTAAAGTGATTGTTGTTGTCGTGGATATTCAGCATCGGCAAAATGCCTATAAATGAAATGAGCCGGGTAGGTCCGCTTGAGTGCAACAAAAGCGGACGGTTCCTTACTTCAGATTGTCTGATTTCGTTGTACGTAATCAAGGCCTATGCGATTGTATTTTTTCGATAGGTAGAAAAAATTCGTTTTGCGGTCTGTAAAATCGCCAGCTTCCGTTGACATTCTTCATATTATATCGTAAAGTACCAAACTTTACTTTTTACGTATCCAAGATAAACAAGCAGATGGGGCATGCCATTTTTAAAAAGGATGTGATTTTTCATGATTGAAGTAGAAGTCAAAGGCGACCTAGAGTACGCGATCCGTCAGCTGAAGAAGAAGTTGCAGATCGACGGTGTGAAACGCGAACTGAAACGACGTGAATACTACGAGAAACCGAGCATTAAGAAACGTCGTAAGTCTGCCGAAGCACTGCGCAAACTTCGCAAGTTCAACCGAATGAAAAATCGGTACTAGTCTGCTCAGCCCTGTCACGTTGCCTGTGTCAGGGCTTTTCTTATAGAACTTTTCCCTTCCGGCGCTATCCTGAAAACCTCTCCGCTTGTCCGCCATATTGACAGCTTTCTTCAGTATCTTGTGGTGCATCGCAGGTTGTCAAAAAATACCGTGGACAGCTACGCCTCTGATCTCCATTTCTTTCTTGAATTTCTCCAAAAGCAGGACGTGGACACGTCGGAATCTGTTACCCCGGAGTTAGCCCGAGCTTTTCTGGCAGAATGCTTTCAAAAAAATATTAATTCGCGGAGTAATGCTCGTCGGCTTTCCGCTCTCCGCGCCTTTTTTGATTACCTTGTTTTTCAGCAGGTCAGGTTGGATAATCCCATCGCCGACATTGATTCACCTAAGATTGTCAGTGGCCTTCCCGATATATTGACTGTTGCCGAGGTGGATCGGATGCTGACAGTCCCGGCAAAGCAGAAGCCGCTTGCCCTGCGGAACTCTGCCATGTTCCATCTGCTCTATGCCACAGGCATTCGAGTCTCGGAATTGGTTGGCTTGCCGGTTCGCGATTGCAGTCTCACAAACGGGCATGTGCGTATTTTAGGAAAAGGAGATAAGGAACGGATGGTCCCGTTTAACGAGATCGCAGGCCAAAGAATCGAAGAATATCTTACCAAGACTCGACCGGCTCTCCTCCGTAAGCGGACCAGCCCCTATCTTTTTGTGACAGGAAGCGGTGGTAAAATGACCCGTAACCGTTTCTGGCAGATTATTAAGAAAATGGCCATGGTAAACGGGATAGAGAAAACAGTCAGTCCGAAAACCATGCGCCACTCCTTTGCGACCCATCTCCTTGCTGGTGGCGCTGATTTGCGTTCTGTCCAGATGATGCTTGGGCATACTGATATTGCCACCACCCAGATCTATACCCATGTGGATAAAGGGCGAGTAAAGGAACAACATCGACGTTTTCACCCCCGTGGATGAGAGGCGAAGAGGTGAAGATGAAGAGCATTTCTGCGAGGTTAAAAACCTTCCTTGCATTTTTTCACGACCCTATGGTAGTATTGTAGTATTATTTGAACTGTCATTTTTTAGATTCCGATTTCCTTTGCCGGGCCAGGTAATGTATCCTCGTCTTTCTCGTTACAGAGTCTTTCGCAAGGAAGAGGGTAAAATTAACGGCGTGGAAATCCCATTGTCAACAGCAGCTGGGCCGGACTGCATTTTTTTAACACAGCGATTCTCTTGCAGGTGCTTACTTGAAGCAAAAACGACTGGAAAAGATAGCAGATGTTGTTACTCGCAGTGCCAGCCGTAATTCGGCGCTGAATCGTCTGAACGGTTTTTACGAGCTTTTTGAGAAAGACGATGAAGTCCTTATCGTCATTACAGCGGATCCAGATTCACTGGCCAGTGCTATGGCGGTGAAGCGGCTGCTCAGTTATCGGGTGGGGAGCGTGACTATCGGCTATCCCAACGAGATACGGCGGCTTAATAATATAACGATGGTGGAGCGGTTGAAAATCCCCATCGAGCGCCTGCATACCCTGCCGGTGAATGATTATTCCAAGCTTATTATGTTGGACTCGCAGCCGACCCATCAGACTTGTTTTGAGAAGCTAAAATTCGATGCGGTCATAGATCATCATCCTATTACAGAGGGTTGGGATGCAAAATTTATTGATATTCGGCCCGAGTACGGAGCTGTTTCTTCCATGATGGTTGAATATCTTCGGGCTGCGAATATTACCCCCTCAGTTGCCTTGGCCACTGCCCTTTATTACGGAATAAAGGTTGATACACAAAATTTTGAGAAAAAAAATATGCAGTTGGCGGATGGGATTTCCTTCCGTTATGTGTTTAATATCGCCAACCGCAATCTTGTTCGTAAATTTGACCTGACCGAGCTACGCCGTTCCGAGTTAAAGTATTTTAAGATCGCCCTGAACGAGGTGAAATCAAGTAAGGGCAGGGCCTATGCCCATATAGGGCGGGTCGGTACTCCTGATATTTTGGTTATTATTGCTGATTTTTTGAATCATGTTGACAAGTTTGACTGGGTTCTGGTATCAGGGATAAGCGGTGAAAAATTAGTGGTTATTCTTCGTTGTGACGGCTACCGAAAAAATGCCGGCAATTTTGCCCGCAAGACCTTTGCCGAATACGGCTCGGCAGGTGGGCACCGGGAAGCGGCACGAGCAGAGCTGCCGATGAAAAATCTTCCGTTGCGCGAGGGCCAGGACTTTACAACCAGTACCCTGATACGTATTGCCACTCGGCATATGTAACCTAAGAAAGAAATTAAAGATATACGTTGAGCAAGCAGGGAGTTCCTTTATGGTGATGCCTTCTACATTGGCGATGATTCTGGCCGGTGGCCGTGTTGACGAGCTGGGTGTACTGACCCATTATCGTCCCAAGTCTGCTGTACCTTTTGGTGGATTTGCACGGGTGATCGATTTTCCGTTGACGAACCTCATGCGTTCAGGCATTGAGCGGATCGCTATTCTCAGTCAGTATCGTTCCTATTCTCTGATTAATCATATCGGGACCGGAGCTGCTTGGGATATGATCGGACGGCATCGAGGTATTTCCATTCTTCCGCCCTTTAAGGATTATGAAAACCCGCATTGGTACAGAGGGTCTGCAGACGCTGTGCATCAGAACTTGGATTTTGTCCGCTATCATAAGCCTGCCGAGATCCTTATTCTTTCCGGTGATCATATTTATGAGATGGATTATCGCGATATGATCCGTTTTCATAATGAACATGATGCTGATGTGACAGCTGCTTTTATCAAGGTGAAAAAGGAAGATGCGGCCCTGCGTTTCGGTGTGGCGGAAATCAGTGATGATTACAGCGAAGGTGGGCCAGTACTCTCCTACGAGGAAAAACCTGCTCACCCAAAAGGGGAATGGGCTTCACTGACGGTGCTCTGCTTTAAACCGGAAGTGCTCTATAAGGTGCTCCGGAAGAATCAGGCAGCAGCCTCCTATGAATTTGGAAGAGATATTCTTCCGATGATGGTCCAAGAGGGCATGAAAGTATTCGGGTATAAGTTTAAGGGGTACTGGGGATATACCCGTACCGTCAACGAGTACTGGCAAACCTCAATGGATCTTTTGGGGAGCAATCCTTTGATTGATTTGGAACAATGGGGAATACGAACCAATCTTGAGCATCGGGGAATTCGTGACTGCCAACCTTTAAAAGTTGGGGCGGAAGGCGTCCTGGATAATTCCTTGGCCTATAATGGATGTATTATTGAGGGCACAGTGAAAAATTCTATCTTGTTTCCCGGTGTTCGGGTGGAAAAAGGGGCGGTTGTTGAAAATTCTGTGCTTTTTTTCAACACACTGGTCAAAGAGGGGGGACAGCTCCGGCAGGTGGTCAGCGATGTCAACACCACCTTTGGGGCCAATGCTCAGGTCGGTATATCTCCTACAGGTATTAGTGACCGGGTGACGGTTATCGGCTGGAATAATCATGTTCCTGACAATATGACCATTGGTTGCGGATGCTCGGTTGCACCGGGTATCGAAGAGGAAAAATGGCCGAAAAACGGGCTGGAGGATATGGAGGAACTGCAATGAGAGAAGCAAAGGATGCTTTGGTGCTTTTGCTGGCTGGCGGTATTGGCAGTCGTCTCAATATCCTGGTGGGGCACCGGGCCAAACCGGCAGTACCTTTTGGCGGCCTGTATCGGATCATAGATTTTTCCCTGTCCAATGTGATGAATTCTGGCCTGACTCGGGTTGGCGTGCTGACCCAGTATAAACCCCTCTCCTTAATGCGCCATATCCAGAGCGGTGAGGCCTGGGATTTTACAGGAAGAACGCGCGGAATTAAAATTCTGCCGCCCCGTACCGGCGAGAAGGACTCGGATTGGTACAAAGGGACTGCGGATGCCATTCGGCAAAATATTGATTTCATCAGAGACAATCAATCAGAGCAGGTTGTTATTCTGTCCGGTGATCATATCTATCAGATGAATTTTGATGATATGATTTCCTACCATCGTGAAAAAAATGCCGGAGTAACCATCGGCATGATGGTGGTGCCGAAAAGCGAAATTCATCAGTTTGGTGCTGGAATTGTTAATGATGAGAATCGCATTATTGATTGGGAAGAAAAGCCGAAAGAACCGAGGACCAATCTCGCTTCAATGGGTATTTATGTCTTTGACACTGAATATCTGCTGAAAGCTCTTTCCTGTGATCGGGAGGAGATCGACTTTGGTATGCATATTATTCCCAGGGCGATTGAGGAAAAACAGGTCTACGCCTACCCCTTTTATGGATATTGGCGGGACGTGGGCACGATTCAATCCTATTGGGATGCAAACATGGACGTTCTCCGTGCCGATTCCGGGATTTCTCCGGAAGAGTGGGGGATACGGCCCAATACAGAGGCTGACGGACGGGCCATGGACAGGGCTCCAGCCCGTTTTGCGCAAGGGTGTACGGTGCAGTCTTCTATGATTTCATCCGGCAGCATTATTGAAGGAACGGTGTTGAACTCAGTATTGTCTCCCGGAGTGATTGTTCGAAAAGGTGCTGTTGTGCGTGACTCGGTTATTTTGGAAGATTCTGTGATTGAAGCCGGTGCCGAGGTCGACTTGGTGGTCTGCGATAAACGAGTGCATATCGGAGAAGGAGCTGTTGTCGGGCACGGTGATGAAGAGGCGAAGAAAATATCTAATCAAGAGTATCCAACCCATTTGTACAGCGGCATCACCTTGATAGGTAAGGAAGTCTTGATTCCGGCGAAAATGAAAATTGGCAGAAACTGCATTATACGTCCGGGCAAGAAAGGCCGCGATGAGAGCGAGTTTCCTGCTGAACTGAAACACGGTGGCATTTTTTAAGCGCATTATCTAAAAATACATTGCTTTTAAGGTGTTTTCAGGTAAAAATAGGCTCCTTATTTTCAGCATCCCTTTTTGCGCCCGTGGCTCAGTAGGATAGAGCACCAGATTCCTAATCTGGGTGTCGCAGGTTCGAATCCTGCCGGGCGCACCACCCCTTTTTCTCGATTTTTCCCCCTCCCTTGTTATTTTCAGACAAAGAGAACAATAGATAGAATAGATAGGAGCAAGCAGTATGAAGGCTGTGCAACAAAAAAAACGGATCCTTATTACCGGTGGAGCCGGTTTTCTTGGATCTCATCTCTGTGAGCGATTGTTGGCGGACGACCATGAAGTTGTCTGTCTCGATAATTATTTTACGGGCACGAAGCAGAATATCGTCCACCTCTTAGAGAATCCCTATTTTGAGGTGATTCGCCATGATGTGACCTTTCCGCTCTATATCGAGGTTGATGAAATTTATAACCTTGCCTGCCCAGCCTCTCCTATCCATTATCAATTTGATCCGGTGCAAACAACGAAGACTTCGGTGCATGGGGCTATTAATATGCTGGGATTGGCCAAACGAGTTAAGGCCAAGATCTTTCAGGCGTCAACCTCCGAGGTTTATGGCGATCCTCAGGTCCATCCACAGACGGAGAGCTACTGGGGGCACGTTAACCCAAACGGTATCCGCTCCTGTTATGATGAAGGAAAACGATGCGCAGAAACCCTGTTTTTTGACTATCATCGGCAGCATAACCTGAATATCAAGGTGGCTCGGATTTTTAATACCTATGGTCCGAGGATGCACCCCAATGACGGTCGAGTGGTTTCTAATTTTATTGTTCAGGCCTTGCAGGGACGCCCTATAACAATATATGGAGATGGCTCGCAGTCCAGATCCTTCTGCTATGTCGATGATTTGATAGAAGCCTTTGTTCTGCTGATGGATACGGAGGACAGTTTCACCGGACCGGTGAACACCGGTAATCCAGGTGAATTCACTATCCTGCAACTGGCGGAAAATGTCATTGAGCTGACCGGGTCAAAATCAGAGATTGTCTTTGAGGCTCTTCCCGAGGATGACCCGCAACA
Source organism: Candidatus Electrothrix sp. (assembly GCA_049669385.1). Classification (GTDB taxonomy): domain Bacteria; phylum Desulfobacterota; class Desulfobulbia; order Desulfobulbales; family Desulfobulbaceae; genus Electrothrix. Next base: position 7,422 of record JBATKL010000203.1, read on the forward strand.
GCGCCAACCGGATATCTCTTTAGCAAAGGAAAAGCTCGGTTGGGAACCCAAGGTTCCCTTGCGAGAAGGATTGGTGCCGACAATTGCATATTTTGATAATTTTTTACGAGGAATCGACATCTGATCGGTAAAGAGAATGCAATGTCACGGCTCCTCCAAATTTCCTGCTTGCTGCCCGATACTTTTTTATGATACAAGTAAGTAAGGAACTCTATTTAAAAATGCTGATAAGATGCTGCCCATCATGAAAACACAGATCAGTCCACCTCTCAAAAATATTACTGTATGGCTCTTCTCAGACAGTTGATCTGAGGGAGCCTCGGTATCCCACTATTCTTCCTAATGGCATATTTTTTAATATATTTGGCGGATCACGAAAAAATACAGCTTTTATCATCAAAGCGGAAAAACGATAACGCATAAACAAGAGAGAGGGGAGTAATATGTTTTCGCGCAGAGATTTTTTACGAATATCGGCGATGGCTTCAGCAGCGGCACTTGTCAATTGGCAATTTCCCGTCGGTGCCGGTGCTCAAGGTGAGGTGGCAGGCGAGGGAGAGTATGATGTTATCGTGATTGGTGCAGGACTGGGCGGCCTGTCATGCGCCAGTCTTCTTGCTATGAACGGGTTGAAACCCTTAGTTATTGAAAAACAAGACGTACCTGGAGGATATGCCTCTTCATTTCAACGACAAATTGGATTTCCTTTTGAAGGCTTGATATCGCCAGTAACAAAGGACGATTTTTTTGCCTGTGAGGCCTCTTTGCACGGTATAACCGGCAATCCAATGGGTCAGGTGCTGTTGCAACAGCTTGGTGTGCTGGATAAACTTATCTTGGTTCCCCATACCTATAGTTGGAATTCGATATATCCCGATTTTCCCGTTAGTTTTCCTCAGCCCCCACTTGATACTCTTCAGTACATCCTTCAGAGTCTTATGGAGGCTTTTCAGATGGAGGAGGGAGAGGAGAAAGCGGAGAAACTATCTGATTTATTATCCCAGTTAGATGGCTATTTACACAATGTTTTTGTCGAGTCCGACGGCAGCAGTATGTATAGTGCCCTTATCAGCAGTTTTCCTGAGGAAGAGGGGCTTGCCGGATACATGGAATGTTGGAAGGAGTTGCTTGCCGATATACTAAAATTTTATGTTACGGATCAAGGTATCCCTGATGATCTTACTCAATTCCCTATAGAATACCCGAAGTGGGCTGATTTATTATGGAAAAAAAGGAAGCCGAAGGCAAAGACCCTTGACGATCTTTTCAAAGAATATAAGATTAAAAATCCTCAGTTAAAGGCTATTCTGGGCCAATCATGGTTCTATTCCGGTCTTCCTTCTTCCGAGATACCAGCTTGGTTTTACCTTATGACTACGGGACTTTATCACGCTTTTGGTAATTTCTATCTTCGAGGAAACTCTGAGAATAATCTGGAAAATTTAAATTTTCAAGGGACTTCACAGGATTTAAGCAACCTGTTGGCTGCAAATATTACACAACCCTCTACGTCGCCTGAAGTATCCTTTCCTGGCGGAAAGGTACTTCTTAATACAGAGGTGACCGAAATTATTATTGAGGATGGAAGAGCTGTCGGAGTAAAAACGACGCATGCCGATGATGGCGAGGTTGAATATCGCGCAAAGGCCGTGGTCAGCAATGCTTCGGTTCCTCAGACTTTTGGTCAGTTGCTCTCTGCATCAGCAGTGCCATTGGATTTTACCAAGAGTATTTCACGATATAAGCCGAGTATTAGTCATTTTAACGTTTGGCTCGGAATTGATTTGACCCAAGACGATGACGATGGCTTTATGGAAGCCTATGAAAAGCTTGCTTCTCATACTGTCTGTTACCCTAGCTATGATCACGATCGAATGTTTAGTGGTCTTCAAAAATGTGATCCTGAGAAAACAGTGGTTGCTGTCGTTGCTTACGATAAATTACCTCCGTATGATGAATTACCTCTTGGTAGTAAGAGCGTACGATCACCTGAGGGTTGCGCTTCAATTACTCTTACAATGCTTTCTGGCTACGATCCCTGGGAGAAATTTGAAGAAGTATATAGAAACCAATACGCTGGTCAGGGCGATACCGTCAGCGGGAAGGTAACTTTTGATGATTATCGTGATGAGAAAAAGCGTATTACTGAAACCCTTATAAGGATTGCTGAAACGGTACTGCCCGGTCTTTCAGAGCGGATTGTCATGCATGAGGCCTCAACACCGTTGACGAATGTCCGATTTACATATAATCCTGGTGGAGCAATATACGGATATGAACAGTCATTGGACAATTCTGGACTCAGCAGACTTGAGAATCGAACACCTATTCCTGGTCTCTATCTCTCAAGTGCTTGGACTAATCCAGGAGGCAGTTTTGAGCTAGTGATGCTTTCTGGAAAAGAAGCTGTTAAATGTATGGTTGAGGACGGGGTGTTTTCTACCTCCTGATCAGAGTCAGCTTGATAAGCTTTCTTCAATAATACAAAAAAAGGCAATCCCCTTTCAGGGATTGCCTTTTTGTATGGATGTGAAGTTGTCTCTTGTATTTGTAGAGCTTACTTTTTCCACAAACATTTCTGCTTCTGCTCTGCCTGCTCTTCAGGCGTACCTTCCTGACAAAACTCCCGAACGCCCTTAAAAGTCTTCCGGTGGAGAGGACAAGGACCAAAGTCCGCAAGAGCTGCTCGGTGCGCCTTGGTCGGGTATCCCTTATGCTGCTGGAAATTATATTGCGGGTATTGGAGATGATATTCCGCCATCAGACGGTCTCTGGTGACCTTGGCGATGATTGAGGCTGCTGCTATTGAGGCACTTTTTGACTCCCCTTTGGTCAGCGGCTGCTGAGGGAGTTCCATCGGTACCTTGAAGGTCCCGTCAACTAAGAGAAAGTCAGGCGATAACCCGCCATTTTTTCCGCAGTCGAGCACGGCCCGCTGCATAGCAAGCAGGGAGGCTTGGAGGATATTTATCCGGTCAATCTCAGCTGGCTCAGTAATTCCCACACCGATAATTGCATTGGAATCGTACAAAGCTGCATAGAGCTTATCGCGCTGATTTGCAGTGAGTTTTTTGGAGTCCCGATAACGTTGGGCCGCAGGCTCAGAAGGGAAGATCACGCAACCGGCAACAACTGGTCCGGCCAAGGGGCCACGGCCAGCTTCATCAACTCCGGCAACTTGAAGGAGCCCTTGTTTTCTGAGGCTTCGTTCGTAGGCAAAGGTATCCCCGTCTGGATTTGACGGAAAAAGAAAGGAAGAAGAGGTGGCTGTGTTCTTACGCATGGGATATAAAAGCGCACCTCTTCATCACGATGGTTCTTCTCGTCAGGGTATTATACTCTGCCGCGCTCGCGAATACGGGCTGCTTTACCTCGAAGATCCCGCAGGTAGTACAGACGTGAACGACGTACCCGACCCTCGGAAACAACTTCGATGGTTTCAATACGAGGAGAATGTAGGGCAAAGGTCTTTTCTACGCCGATGGCACCATGAGAAATCTTACGCACGGTGAAAGTGGCATCCATCTTACCACGTTTTCTTTTCAGAACAATACCCTGAAATACCTGGACGCGTTCTTTGTTTCCCTCAATAATACGTATATGCACCTTTACAGTATCTCCCGGACGAAAATCCGGCAGGTCAAAACGCATTTGTTCCTGATCAATCTTATCAATAATATTCATAGTCTTATGTCTTTTTGCGGATATTGTTCTTGCAACATCCAATGGATGCCTCCGTTCCACCCCAGATTATATCTATCAACTAACGACTTTTTCTTTTTTCTCTTCAATTTTGGCCGACATCTCAATCGCTATCAGCCTAGATCTTCTCTATCACCACACAGTCGATCCAAACAAATCGAGGCTGCTGAGCGTACCGAGAGATGATTATACGCGCCTGCTCCTTTGATAGGGGGCAAGGCGGCGTCAGCCAGCTCTGTTACCTCTGGAGCTAAGCCCCAAGCCGTTCCGAGGAGGAGAAGCACTGATCTTCCTTCCTGGATTGTGCAACGTAATGTCTCATAGCTGATTCGCTTACAGAGTTGACTGGCACTGGTAGCAATCACCAGAGGCACACGTCCGCCCTGTTCACTCATTTCAGCAATAACCTGTTCCAAATTTGCTCGAATTTGGATGATCGACAAGGCTTCAGCCCGATCAGGATTGACAGTGCCGCCATATCCTTCAGTCCAATGACCTGCAATATTTGCAGCCAGCTCCTGCTGCTGCTCATACGGAGTCACGACCCAGTATGTTCCTACCCCGAAGGTTTTTCCTGCGCGGGCAATATCATGCAAGTCTAAGTTGGTGACAGCAGAGCCAATCAGTTCCTGTTTTTTATTGACAACCGGATAATGGATCAGTGCGATATCAAGTCGAAAAGCTGTGTCCACTGTGTCCACCGTGTCCAATATCTCAGTCATCCTGCGGCTGCCCGACCGTTACCTGCTGTGCCTGCTGCACCTGACTGAAAAGCCCGGCTTGACGCAGCTGTTTTTTTTCTGACGTGGTGAATGCAACCTTACGTAGCAGCTCAGGTCGTTTATTGAGGGTCTCACTCACTGAATCGAGAAAGCGGTACTCTTCAATTCGGGCGTGATCACCGCTCAGCAGGACATCCGGCACGGTCAGTCCTG
>JBATKL010000204.1:0-1542 GCA_049669385.1 Candidatus Electrothrix sp.
GACAAGGCCTCAATGGCTTGTTATAAATCCATGAAAGTCGTGGATGCAGAGCACCATACCACCCGGACGACAAAAGTTTTAATACACCGCACTTGGTTACTTTGGCTCCTGGATAAAATTTTTGGTAAAAACAGTGTAGATAAACAAATCAGTGAAGCTTTCAAAGACAAAGCAAAGCAAGTGTCGCCTTCAAAATATTCATATAAAGGGTGTTGAAAAGTAGTAATCCTGTGAGTTGTCAAGGTGGTCCCGCAGCCTTAATGATGGCTTTTTTTCGCTTTGAATCCTCCGAAGAAATTGTTCCGACCTGCTTTCCGGGGTTTAATCTATTGAGTTGGAATAACCAACAAAGATTCTTTTTATTTTCAGGTCGTTATGCCCTCGGGGCTTTATTGTGTTTTGTTCCTAACTCGTTGTTATTTCTATTACATCATGCTGCCTTGTCAAACAGTTCAAGTTGTTGGCTCCCACCCTTCGGTTCCTTCTTACGAAATCCAGCCATTTCAATAAGCAAGGTTGTGATCATGGTAAATGTCATCCTGCCGCACAGAGCATGTTGACTACGAACAACCGCATCTTCCAGGCATTCTCGTTTTTTCATGAGATTAAAAGGTCTTTCGCAGTTTTTTCGCATCTCAATGGCCTGTCGTGCTGCTTCGCCGTCAACCGGCATTCTTTGGAAATGGCCGTTATCAAAAGCAATGAGACGAAACTGGGGACAAATTGCCGCGCGTACACATTCACCGGCACCGGCTGCACATTTATATTCATGTCCTTCATCCATCAGGCCCATGCGAATCATTGGAATTTCACAGAATTGATCACAGTTCACATGAAGGCTCCCAGGCTCAACATATTCAGGCAAGGGTGTCTCGCTGGAAACCGGCGTGATGAGATGGACTCCAGTGTCGTCCAACAGCGAACCCTCTTTGTCATTATACGCCTTGTCCGCGCTGATGAGTTTCATTTCAATACCCATTGCTTGCGCAAGCTCAACCAACGGCTTTAAGTACAGGCTGTCATGATGATTGGCCGGACCGAGCAGAGAAACAAGGGGATAACTCAGTCCTGTTGACGGATTGATAGCTGTCAACGTATGCATACGATAACCTATGACATACGGGGACTTATCGCGCTTGTTACGTCGAGCGCCGCAGTCGCAATCTATATCGCTGTAGACCCGTACCTTTTTATCGCCAACTTTGATGCTATACAGTGGATACTGGTTATCATTGGCTATTTCTGTAGAATCAACTCCATGCAGCACACTGTTCTCCAACAAACCGCTACCATAGAAATGATGCAATATGTACACCAGAATATTCACGAGTTGAGAGAACTTCAAATCTTTGCGAAAATGACTAAGCTCAGTATGATCAATAAGTTCCTTGGTATTGAGCGGCAAACCTAAAAATCTGCGATTCTCTTTACGTTCCTGCCCCATGTATTCCGAGCTGCAAAATTTACGATAGCTTATCTCCGGGTATTTGATGGCTTTTAATAATTCGGCACGAAAAAGTTGACATGGAAAGATGTCCCGCA
>JBATKL010000205.1:0-5191 GCA_049669385.1 Candidatus Electrothrix sp.
GCAGTAACCCGCGCAATGGTGGCGGAAAAACGACTTTTGACTTCACTGATATTGAGTTGCGGCATAATTGTATCTCCTGAAAAAATAATCTTATGACTCTATAGTAGACCATAAACCAGACCAAGTCAACCAACCGGGGAACACCATGTACACGGAAGACGATCTCCTCATGCTGTCCGCACTCCAGCATCTCCTGTTCTGCCCCCGTCAATGCGCTCTGATTCATATTGAAATTTCGGTCGCAAGCTGTGCGTCGCCCCCTTCACGGGGGCGTGGATTGAAACTTTGCGAAATATGTACAGAAATTGCGGGAAGCTAGGCTACTTTCCACCCATCCCGCAATAGTCGCCGTTATTTTATGATGCAATGCTTGGCAAAATCAACAGCCTCACTGGCAGACCAATCCAACTTGGGCTTGTCCCGCATATTCTGACACCATCGCTCACTACCGACCGTTGCAAGACAGCCTGACAGCATAACTGCGACTCCGGTCAGCACAACACCGCACACGATTCGTTTCATCACCTTCATTTTCTTTTCTCCTGTTGCTGTTCCGAGTAAATATTATCGCCTTCTTGTTATTATCGCCTTCTTGTCTGATGCCTTTTCCCGCTATCACTGCGGGGACTGCGGGAGTGTCGTCCCTCGCTCCCTTTACCTCTTTCTTTATCCTCCCCTTTCGGCGGCTTAACCAGCAGCTCTTCCTCAGGGAGAGTACAGGTCAATGAAGCTCCGATGTACTCTTCAATATCAGGAAGCTGAAACGCTCCTTCTTCGCAGGCAAAGCAGATAGCGATACCGCTCTGCCCGGCCCTGCCTGTCCTGCCGATCCGATGCACATAATCTTCCGGCTCATAGGGCAAGGTGTAATTCACCACATGACTGATACCGTCAATATGGATCCCACGTCCAGCCACGTCTGTCGCAATCATCACCGCAGTATCGCCGCTTCGAAAGCTTTCCAGCCTGGTCTGGCGTTTTTTCTGGGGAACATCACCGGTTAACAGAATAGCATTGATCCCGTTGCGTCGCAACCGATCATTAAGACGAGCAGCCTCGCTTTTCATGTTGGTAAAAACCATGATCCGCTCATGCTCCTGCGTCTTAATCAGGTTGTAGAGCACATGGTATTTTTCCTCACTGGTGACAGTATAGACAATCTGCCGTACCGCCTCCACAGCCCCTTTTTCTGGATCGCTTTCAATGGAAATCGGCTTGACACACCATTGCGAGGCAAGATGTTTGACATCCTCAGTCAGGGTTGCCGAAAAAAGCATGGTCTGGCGTTTTTCCTTGGGCGGGGTCTTATAAATAATCCGCCGGACATCTGGGATAAAGCCCATATCCAACATCCGATCTGCCTCATCAATGACCATGATTCCGGCCTGCTGAAGATTCAGTATCCTCTTGGAAGCGTAATCCAGCAGACGACCCGGCGTCGCAACAAGGACATCAACAGGACGTTCTGTCAGTGCTCGCTCCTGTTTCTGATAATCCGTACCGCCGTAGACAGCCACAACGCGCAGCGGAGCATACTTGGCCAGAGCCTGACCGTCTTTGGCAATTTGCATGACCAGTTCCCTGGTCGGGGCAATAATCAGAGCCCTGGGAAATCCAGGCTTACGCAAAGGTGTTTTTTCTTCAGCTGGCTGTTGCCGCTTATTCTCGTTGATCAGGCGAGCAAAGACCGCAATCAAAAAAACAGCGCTCTTGCCGGTCCCCGTCCCTGCTCTGGCAATGATATCCTTTCCCGCCATAGCATCGGGCAGGGCCTTCTCCTGAATCGGCGTGCAGTATGTAAAACCAAGATCAGCAATGGCATGCATCAGGCCCAGCGACAGTGAAAAATCATGAAAACGGCTCTTGCCTTCCACCGGATCAACCGGAAACCGCTCCAAGGTCCAGCGAGGTTTTTTCCTTCTCGGCTTTTGGGGCGGTCGGTTCTGCTGTACGCCCTCTACTCCTCCCTTTGTAGCTCCCTCTACTGCTCCCTTTGCAGCTCCCTGCTGTTCCGCAGCTGCGGACTGTGACGCTGTCGAGTGCAACACCTTCTGATCAGAGAGCGCTGTCGCTTTTTTCTTTTTATCGCCCGAACTGGCCAGCCGTTTCAATTTTCGTCCGGCCTTAATAAGGAATCGTTTAATCATATTTTTTTCAGAACATAGTCTCGGCGTTTCCTCAAATTCAGGCTGCCTTTTGATCGGAATAAGCGCCACCGGCAGAGAGATCTCCATCCCGCATGGCCAAATAATCATCAAAGTCCATCATCTCATCTACAATACGATCAGGAAAGAACTCAATGATTCTGTTCGCCACCGTGGATACGAACTGATGATCATGAGAGGCAAAGAGCGCCACCTCAGAATAGCTGGTTAGGGCATTATTCAGAGAGGTAATGGATTCCAGGTCCAGATGGTTAGTGGGTTCATCCAAAATCAGCACGTTAGCCCCGGCAAGCATCATGCGGGACAGCATACAACGCACCCGCTCACCACCGGAAAGAACAGAGGTCTTTTTCATGGCTTCCTCGCCCGAAAAAAGCATTCTCCCGAGAAATCCCCGGACAAAACTCTCATCTTCTTTAGGCGAAGCAAACTGGCGTAGCCAACCGACCAGATCAAGCCCTTCATCAGCAAAATAGCCTGTATTTTCCTGGGGGAAATAGGCGTGAGTAATAGTCACGCCCCAGCGGAAAGATCCACTATCCGGTTCCAGTTCACCGGCCAAAATCTGGAACAGGGTGGTTTTGGCTAAACTGTTGGGACCGGCAAAAACGATCTTGTCCCCTTTATTGACGATCAGATTGAAATCTTTGAACATGGAAACACCGTCCACATCCTTACTTAATCCTTCAATCTCCAAAATCACATCGCCGCAGGGCCGCTCCGGTTTAAACTCGATATAGGGATATTTACGGGAAGAAACCGGCATATCCTCGATAGTGAGTTTTTCCAGAAGCTTCTTACGAGAGGTGGCCTGTTTGGCCTTAGAAGCATTGGAGCTAAAACGCTGGATAAAGGACTTGAGTTCCTGCTCCTTGGTCTTGTTTTTCTTATTCTCCGTCTCTTTCTGACGAAAATGAAGCTCACTGGCCTGCTGCCAAAAATCATAATTGCCCACATAGACTCTGATCCTGCCGTAATCGATATCCGCCATATGAGTACAGACCTGATTGAGAAAATGGCGATCATGAGAAACAATGATGACAGTGTTCTGAAAACGGGCGAGGAAATTCTCCAGCCAGGTAATAGTCGCAATATCCAGATGGTTGGTTGGCTCATCCAGGAGGAGAATATCCGGGGTACCAAACAAGGTTTGAGCCAGCAGAACCCTGACTTTTTCTGTCCCTTCCAGCTCCTTCATTTTTTTCTGAAGCTGGTCATCACTGATCCCAAGCCCCTTCAGGAGAACCGCTGCTTCGGATTCTGCCTCATAGCCGTTCATCTCTCCAAACAGCACCTCCAGTTCACCGGCGCGAATACCGTCTTCTTCATTGAAATCGGGTTTGGCATAGATGGCATCGCGTTCGGCCATGATCGTGTAGAGTTCTTTATGACCCATGATCACCGTATTGATGACGGTATGCTCATCAAAGGCGTACTGATCCTGGCTGAGTACGGCAACCCGCTGCCCCGGTGTTATGAAAACATCTCCATGATCCGGATCAATCTCTCCGGACAGGATTTTGAGAAAGGTGGATTTCCCAGCACCATTCGCACCGATCAATCCGTAGCAATTACCTGGTGCGAATTTAATACTTACTTCTTTAAAAATAACCCTCTTGCCATAAGAGAGTCCTATATTATTTGTTGTTATCATAGCTTACTCGCTAAAAGTTGTGCAGGTGCATTCTGCAAAGATTAGTAAGGACAGAAAAGAGGTGGGAAAACTGCAACCGTGCTTATTCAAGGCAACGGGCGCAACTCACAAAGAGCTGGGGCGTTTTTTACCCTTTTGACGTACTCAGGCCGAACAGTTTTCTGGCCTGGAGATTTTTTGTATATTTCTTGCTTTGTTGTACTACTTTCGGTTTGCTCAGCCTGTTCTTTTTTTCTTGTCTTTCTTCTCGTAATGCGCCCCACTATAACAGGAATAGCTTGATTGCGTAAATGTTTTTCCTGGTACAGCCTCACAACTCCGGGCATAAAAAAACCCCGTAATATAACATTACGGGGTTTTTACAACGGATTAAATCAACCCTTACAGCTGTACCACATTCTCAGCAGCCAGTCCTTTTTGTCCGTCAACAACATCAAAGCTTACTCGTGCTCCTTCTGTCAAAGACTTGAAACCGTCAGCCTGAATTGCAGAATGATGTACAAAAACATCAGCTCCGCCGTCCTGCTCAATAAAACCGAATCCTTTGGCATCGTTAAACCATTTCACTGTGCCTTCTGCCATTTTCTACTACTCCTTACTGTTCGCGATTCAACCCTTATGGGTATACAGAACCGCTTAAATCATTCAAACACCAAGAGGCTGTCTTTCGCGTGAACACGAAAAAAGCCTTCTCGATCGCAGCCACCATATTTAAACAAAAAAACCGCACGCCTCTCCAGGAGAGATTGTGCGGCATTCTCTTCGTAATTCATGAACTACAAATAGTGACTACACAAACATTACATTCATAGTAATAACCGATCTCCAAGGATAAGCAAGTTTTTTTTCATCCCACCCGAAAAAATATTCTGTTAATACAGGAAGACCTCTCCTTTTCCTCTTACCAGCATCTTGAAAAATTCAAGCCCTCTTCTTGAGAGGACCAGAGGAATAAAACGAGCATTTTTTACCCACTTAAAGAATGCGTTTTCTGTGCCAGTTTAATCCTCTGTTCATTGTATGTTCATGCTCTGTTAAGACAGGTTTTGTTATTGTCGGGCTATAAAATAAACACCAAGGGAAACACCCCTTGATTAAGCAATAAGAGGAGAGAACACAATGAAAATTAGTAGAAAAAAAATCACAACTCGAACGTATCGTCTCGCCCTAACAGCATGCCTTTTTTTTGTCGCGAATCCGACCTGGGCAGCCACATTCGCTGAAGAAACCCTGGAACTTATCACACAGCAAATGACAGCAAAAATTGACGGAAACATGCAAAAAATACTTGCTGATCAAACGATTTCTCAAAAGATGCAGAAGAGCATGATGACAAAGATAAGCGGGATGATCAAAGAAACCACTGCTCAAA
>JBATKL010000206.1:0-2520 GCA_049669385.1 Candidatus Electrothrix sp.
CCATGCCCCTTTTCCGGTGGTAGAGGAGAACAGAGTTCCTACTGATGTCTATCAATCCCTTTTGCTGACCATCCGCCAAGTCAACCAGCTGCTCCGGGAGCAGCCCTACACCTACAGCGATGTCTACCAAGAAATTTCCACGGCTCTCTACTGCTCATTAAATATCTATAACACCTTTCCCGACATGCAGATGCAAAAGATGCCAGGATTCCAACTTGGAAAAACAGCGGAAGATGTTTTTGCCGAGCTGATCAAGACCTATCAGACCATCCGAAATATCATGCTGACCTCTGGCTTTAAGATGCTGGACTTATCCACAGTCCCGTCTCCAGACATCAAACCCGGAGATATTTATGACCTGGCCGTACTGATCACTTCGGAACTCAAATTCCTCCATTCCAAGGCTGACGCTGAAAAAAACATCCACGATGCCGCTTACCCCGGAATAAAATTCCCGTCCCACGTCCTCCAACGCCTGATCTATTTCCATAATCATCTCGAAATTATACTGAAAGAAGTTCAAAAAAATTCCCTCTGGATCAGCAGGCGACAACCATGAGCCCCAAGCATAAAACGACCATAGAGTCCTTCAGAAAACAGTTACGGAGAACGTACATCTTTATCTCCATCCAGTTTTCTGTCACTATCTTTATCGGAATTATGGCTCTTGTCGGCATAAGCTGCTTAGCCAACGAGCATTTGAATCAAGTCGGCCCTCTTGTCACCACGGTCAACCGATTGCTCAAAGGAGTCGGCGACACCATGCTTCTTCTTGATGAGTGGATGCTCACCGGACCGGAGGAAAATAAGGAGAAACGGGAAAAAATTTGGAAGTCAGTCATCTATCCCGTAGCTCAGCAGCTCTATGGACAGCTTGAAGATACTGAGGAGACGAATAACTCCCTGCTCCAAAACCTCCAACATCTTCAGACAGAACAGTGGATTATCGAAGATCTGGCGAATGCCCAAGGGAATAATCAGGCTCTTAATCTCTACCTGATTACAATCAATGACATTGAACGAAAAATTTTTTCGGTCATTACCCAAATAATGCATCTGGTTTCTTCCGAACACGAAAATGAGCAAAACCACCAAGTCAAGCCACTGCTCAGCCATTCAGCGGATGTCCGGGGGTTCTTCTCCGTCTCTACCACAAATCTCCTGCAATTCATCCTGACCGGTACAGAAGCGTGCGAAAAAGATTTCAAAAAAAATCTGGCTACTGCAAGAAACAGCCTAACCAAGCTCAAAATATCTCGCAGTCTTTCTGAAGAAGAGACCGAACTGATCAACACGCTGACAAAACTCTTTTCCCGGTATAACTATCATACAAACAAGGCCATCCAGCTGCGCTATTCTCCTGAGTGGAACCTGGCAATATACAACTACATCAACACGCTTGAACCTCTCCAGAAGAAGGTAACCAACGAACTCAACCTGATGCTGGAAAACAGAACAGAGATGCTTCGGGAGTCATCAACCCGACTCATGCGATTCGGTCATCTTGTTATCCTGCTGACCACACTTGTCGGGGCCGTGACCGCCTTCCTGATCATCCTTCGCGCCCGCAGAGACATCCGCCTTGCCGGAGAGCTTGAAGAGCGTATCCACCGGCATACCGCAAAACTGGAAACGCTCTCCAAGACAGATCAACTCACCGGACTGTATAACCGTCGAGCGATGATATCCCTGCTGAATCAGGAACTCAACAACGCCCTCCAGAACAGTCAGTCCCTGTCCTTTGTCTATTTTGATGTTGATAAGTTCAAACATATCAATGACAGTCAAGGGCATATTATCGGCGATCAAATCCTGCAGAAAGTCGCTGATGCCCTCCGGGCAAGTATCCGGAAGACAGATTTCCCCTGCCGATACGGAGGGGATGAATTCTGTATCATTCTGCCGGGATGTACCCGCACAAATGCCAGACAAATCTGCGACCAACTGATTAAGACCTTCAGCAAGGAAGTACCCGGGGTGTCCTTGAGCATCGGCATCACCGAGGTGGATCCCTCAGAACAGATAGAGACAAATCAGCTCATTAAACTGACCGACCAGAAAATGTACTTGGGGAAAAAGGAAGATGGATTTCAGGTTAACTGCTGAATCCGAGCAGTTGCTTGCCCTCCTTTCACCTCACACTCTGCTAAAGGATCAAGCAGGATAATCTGCTGATTTTCGCTCAGCATCTGCCAATTGAGCTGACGGAAAGGAATGTCCTTCGGTATCCAAGCCACGGTAAAGTGGAGATGAAGCGGTACGGTACTGCGGGGATACGGAGCCAGAACCGCTACGAGATCACCAGTTCGGACTTCCTGACCAATACAAACGGACCTCTTTGCTTGTACATGCCCGTGTACGTGCCCGTATACCGTGTGCAAGACAGCCTCATCCCTACCCCCATCCCGGCAGAACTGATCATGGCGAATATAGACTGACCAATTGAGAAAATCTTGCTGTCGCTGCACCACCCGGCCCGCAAATATTGCAGGAACGAACAAACCCGGCCCCACCTGATCG
>JBATKL010000207.1:0-13674 GCA_049669385.1 Candidatus Electrothrix sp.
GTGTATTGGGCAACATTTCCAGACCCTGAAATCAAACATTTTTTTCCTTCGAGGGTTTCACCGCTCTCTGCCAGCATTTCCGCTGTAAAATAGACCACACCATAGCCGGTGGCCTGCGGTCGGATTAGGCTACCGCCCCAGTTCAAGCCTTTTCCGGTAATAACCCCGGTAAATTCGTTACGTATTTTTTTATACATCCCGAAGAGATACCCGATCTCTCTGGCCCCTACTCCGATATCGCCGGCAGGAACGTCAGTGTTCGGGCCAATATGGCGAGATAATTCGGTCATAAAGGCCTGGCAGAACCGCATAACTTCAGCGTCGGAACGCCCCTTGGGATCGAAATCTGCACCGCCCTTCCCTCCGCCCATCTGAAGCGTGGTCAGGCTATTTTTAAAGACCTGCTCAAAGGCAAGGAATTTAATGATGGACAGGGTCACCGAAGGATGGAAACGCAAACCGCCCTTATACGGGCCGATAGCTGAATTCATCTCAACCCGGAAACCTCGATTCACCTGTACCCTGCCCTGATCGTCCATCCAAGGCACCCGAAATGTAATGACCCGTTCTGGCTCAGTGATGCGCTCAATGATTGCCTGGCTCCGGTACTCGGGATTACGATCCAGAACCGGCTTTACTGTTTCGAGCAGCTCGGAAACCGCCTGGAGGAATTCTTTTTGGTCAGGATCGCGTTGAACGATATGTGCAGGAATATTTTTCATGGGTCAATATTATATCTTTTTTTCTCATACGGTAAAAATCAAGCCGGTTCTGCCCCAAAAGACAGAACCGGCACCTATGAATCATGATAGCTTCACTCCCAAAAAAAGGGGGCGTTACTCAGTCTACTCTGTCGCTATCATATCCGCCTTCACTTCAATGCCACGATCTGTCATATCCATGTTCATCCGAACACGCATCTTTGCATTCTTCATAGCCTCGAAGATTGCCTTGGTTTCCTGCTGTTGCGTACCAGGCATGTCCAGGCCGGTAAGGGCATCACCAATCAGTCCATAATACTTGCCGTAATCAATGTCAGCCGCCAGAAGGCCTTGTGACGTTTCCAAGGCTTCTGAGCGCAGGCCCTGAGCCAGAGCTTGCGATTTTTCACCAGCATAGACGGTCAGATGAGAGCCGTTAATTGCCGCCATAACCGGAAAGGAGAGCGGTAGAGGCAAAGGCAACTGAACCGGGGTGCCGTCCGCAGGCAATTGCAGTTGAGCAAGTGGTGGAAACAAGGAACCGACCATCTGTACTAAGTTTGTCGGATTCTTGACAGCCAGACTTATCAGGGCATCAATACTCTTGGGCATAGGCGGCCCACCGGCTTCTGTTTTTTCTAACTCCAATGACATCAAGGAAAAAGCCAGTCCCTGCACGCCAGAGGCCATTCCTGTCATCATAGCGAGAGCCGCTGGTTGCTGAGCCTTTACACTCTCCTGCATTTCTTGTAAAAAAGAGCAGCTGTACTGCTTCTGCGTAATCGCTGTCCAACGCTCTGTAAGAAAAGGAGCAATTTTTTCTACATTAAGACCGATGCCCGCTGCAAAAACCGGTGATTCAGCAGAATTACCCATAACATACTGGGGAACAACTCCACGAAGAGATTGCAGCCCATCCAGCAGAGTTTTGTCCTTGTTTTCAACTACTATCAAAGAATCAATGCGTGAAGGGGTGGCATCCAGGTCCAGGGCCGTGTAACCGAACACCGTTTGCGGCCAGTTCTTGCCGATAGCCACTAAATCATTACGACAGCCTTCTGTCTGCAATCCTTCTAACAACTCTGCCAACTCAGCTGCTCCCTCTAATTGCGGGACAAGCTTCTGGATCATCTTGGCAATGCTGTTTCCTTCTTGAGTGGTCAGGCCGGTAATCAATTGCTGATGATCAATATAGCCGATCAGGGAAGGATGCATTGTATACTGCTTCAGCAGGACTTCAACTCGCCCGCTTTCTGCCAATGTTTTTTCCGGCTTTTGTTGTCCCAGGGCTATGGCAAGTGTCTGTTCGCTGTCAACGCCGATATCCAGCATAAATACAGCGTGCTTGCGCTCATTATCAACCCCGATGATGAGGTCAACCGAAGGGTTGTTTGCATTCAGCGCGTAGCGACGATAGGTTGCCGTACCCAAGGTTTCCGACGTACCGGTAATCTTTGCTTTGGCCTCCAGTTCATCAATCTTTGTATTGAAGAGCGGGACATCTTTCAAGCTGATACGCAACAATACTGGGGCCAAACCAACTGTATAGCTGGTAAGAAAAGGCTTATCCTCCACACCCCATTTTGCCAACTCTGTCCCTGGAGAAAGCATCATTGCATAGTAATCAAACCAAAGCTGGGCTGCTAGGCGTCGCCCAGGAATTTTTTCATCCTGAACAATGGGGAGCATGCTGTCTACATCAAGCTCTTTCAGCACATTAAAATGACCAGTGCTCCATTGCAAAACTTCCTTTAAAGGAAACGGTTCCAGGCCACCGGAGAAAAAAATGGTATCTTCTGGCACCACATTGAGCATGGTCACCGGTTTCGGCGATTCGGGTTTTACTTTTTGTTGATGTTGAACCTCCTCCTCTTTTTTGTCACAGGCAAACAACAGCAGGGACACCAGAAGGAGGATCAGCGCATTTTTCTTTGTCGATTTCATCGTGTTCCTTTCACGGTTATGGGCGGCAGCGGGTTGGGCTCCCCGGTCGCTCCGTTTGGCAGAGCAAGGTATAAAAAGATTCTTGGCGAGTATCATATTGTTAATAAGCAAAAATGTCACTACAAAACAAACCGTATATCCCAGCAGTTCTCGGTAATCGTTTTAAATACCGGTAGGTTGATTTTCTGAACCTGAAATCAATAATCAAGAGGAGCGATTTATTTCAGAAAGGCCAATCGCCATTCCGGTTCTCCCCTGCCCCTGAAAAACCCAAATTATGCCTTGATAGTGACAGAAACCGTCCAGACGAATTTTCTTTCTTCCACCTGGCAATCTATATCTTGCAAATTTTCCTCCTGAAATTTCGGAAAAATACATATATCTTATTTTCAGATGCAGGCATTTTGCTGATTATGCTTTGACTTTGACAATAGTTATTATTTAATAATAATAGGGTTGCGCAATATAACTTTTATTCTAAAAGGGGGAAGGAAATGAAAAGATACAACGTTTTATTTTTATTAGTTATACTACTCGTATTGTTTGGGGTATGGGCTCCGAGTTCCTTTGCCGGTTTAGGAGGTGATCCTGTCCCCAATGTTGAGGGATTAACGTTAGAAGATGCTGAAAGAATATACGGCCTTACATCTGACAGAGATTACCCGTTGCTTTTTGAAGTTAACGCCAAATCAGGCAATCCCAATTGTGTATTAATAGGTCCTGACTGTAGTAAAGCCTGCCCAAAATCAAAAATCTTTTATCAATCACCCTTGCATATTCCGAACAGAGATCACAGCAGTACAGTACGAGTGGATATTTATTTTGATAACAACGACGTAATAGTCTCAAGGGATCCAACGTGCTGAAGGAACCCCTTCGGAGCACTATGCACTACAGAAAAAAACAGGGATTTATTCTCTGGTATCGTAAAGCTACCGCCAAGAGAGGCGAACTACGGTCTGCCTCTCTTTCTTCACAGCGATAATCCTCTTCTGACTTCTGACAGTCTCCTTGACACCCCTTCCCCTGAAAACGTACCTAACCACAGTAAAATATTCATTTCTCAGCCAGTACACCCCCTGCATAAAAAAATATTTGGATGGCATTCAAATACTTTTTCCTGTATATTTTTTCCTGTATATTTTTTTCTCAACATTTATACTCAGGTAAAAAATAATACTTCGCTTCTGCTGAGTAGACAGATATTCTCCTTGTGACACAAAAGGTCTCTGTTTTATCTCGGTGAGATGGACGGAAAAAAGGTGATACGTTGAAGAAAGAGATCAGAACACAGAAAGAAAATAGATTAACGCTGCGAGACGAAAAAGGTTTCACTCTGATTGAACTCATGGTGGTTATCGTCATCCTTGGTATTCTTGCAGGGATGATCGTGCCCAAGATCATGGATCGCCCTGAAGAAGCCCGGCGCACCAAGGCGAGCATCGATATCGGAGCACTCAGCCAGGCCCTGAAGATGTACAAACTGGATAACGGCAAATACCCGACCACGGATCAGGGGTTACAGGCCTTGGTTGAAGCACCTAGTAGCGGACAGCTCGCCAGAAAGTGGCGGAGCGGTGGCTATCTGGACAAGGCTACGGTTCCCAGAGATCCTTGGGATAACGACTTTGTCTACCTAAGCCCAGGGCTACACGGTGATTTCGATCTTATGTCTTATGGACCAGATAACGAGCCCGGAGGTGAAGATATGGATGCGGACATTAATAATTGGGAACAGTGAGCTGCTCCCAAAGGATGAGCTTCACTCTTTTCCATAAAGGACAAGATGCGCATCAGGCCTGACCAAAAAGGTTTTACGCTTATTGAGCTGATCATTGTCATGGTGTTGATCTCCCTGATAACCTCTTTTGCTCTCCCTCAAATTCAAGCCAATCTCTATACCAATGAACTCAGCGCGACAGCCCAGCGCTTTGTTGGTTTGGTCACCGAAGCAGGTCAGCAGGCAAGGACTCAGCATGTTGTTCTTTCCCTTCGTTTTGATGCTGAAGCAAAAGCCTTTTCTGTCGTGCCTCTCACTTTCAGGCCGAAGACAGAGAGCAGCGAGGGAGACAAGACCTACCTGAGAGCACAACTTGAAGACTCAGTCATCCTGGCAGGGATAGAAACCCAAGACGAAGACGAGGAGACATCCATAGACACTGGTGACACCGGAATTTTTTTTACAACAAAGGGCTATACCAGAAAAGCGGTCATTCATTTTGAAGGCGACAACGGAGACCAGGTAAGCGTTATTCTTTCTCCCTTTCTCGGGGTGGCCAGGATCCTGGAAGGCCATGTTTCGCTTGTGGATGATCGAATGATAGTAAGCAGATAATTATTGGATAATGCACTTTTTCTCTCAAAAAAATTCTCCTCGAAAAAAAAACGCGCAGACAGGGTTCACCCTGCTTGAAGTCATGGTTGCTGTGGCGATCATTGCCATGTCCTTTGTTTCTCTGCTGGGATCCCAGTCCCAGAGTATTTCCATCGCCGGAATCTCCCGTTTTGAAACAACCGCAGCCATGCTGGCCCGAGAAAAGCTGACCGAACTACAACTCACAGAGTTTGACCAGATAAATAACAGCGCAGGTCAGTTTGAAGACGAATTCACAGATTATTCCTGGCAGGCGGAAGTCAGCGAGTTAAGCGAAGATCAAACCGGTATAGCAGACTCGAACGGCATGCTCAAGCTTGTCGCTCTTGAGGTCAGTCGCGGTGAGGATAAAAATCAGATATTCACCGTTCGTTCGGTCATCATGACAGATATCGAGCCAGCTGAGGCAAAATGAGCTCTCCTTGCCCGAAAGAAGCTGGTTTTACCCTACTGGAAATCATGCTATCCGTGCTGATTCTCGGTCTTGTGGTATCGATGGTAACGGTAGCACTGTCGGGATCTATCAACGCTATTGACGTCACCATGAAACAGGGTCAGCTCTACTATCGGGCCCAGATTGCAATGGAAAGGATCAGCGAAGATCTAACCTCGGCCCTGCTGACGAGCGACATGGAATTCATCGGTGAGGCAGGAAGTGGGGATCAATCCACTCTGCTTTCCTTTTCCTCTATGGCCCACCTTGTCCTTAACTCAAGAAATAACGAGTCAGGCTTGGCCAGGATCAGCTATGTCGTGCAAGCGGATAACAACCATGACGGTCACCTTCTTCTGCTGCGCAGTGATGTTCTCCAGCGTCCGACTGAAGATGGCAAGAACACTGGCGAGGTTGAAGCCTTTATTCTCGCGGATCAGCTGCGCGCAGTTACTTTCACCTTTCTGGATAATTCGGGTGAGGAGCAGGCGAGCTGGGACACCACGGTTCAGTCCGACGATGACGAGGCAAAGGCGGAACGCCGACTGCCTGCGGCAGTGACCTGTCGTCTGGAATTCTGGGTAAATGAAGAAGAGGAGCAGACCCTCTTCTTTCAGACAACCGTGCTGCTGCCGACAGGCTTGATTCAAGAAAAACCGAAGGGAAATTGATGTCTGCTCCTGCTCATGCTCTTTTCCGTAATCGTTCCGGCATGGCCTTGGTGCTGACCCTGTTGGCTGTCAGTTTTCTTGTCGCGATCACGGTGCGACTCAGCACGTCAGTGAACCAACAAATGCAGGCAGCTGCCAATCAAAGCACGGCTGTTCGGCTGGACGCCATGTTGCTGTCTGGACTGAATCTTGCCCGAGCAGCCCTGCTGGCTGATCAGAGGGACAACGAAGATACTTCCGACTCCCAATTTGATCGCTGGGGAACCATTGACTCCGCCTTGCTCAGTCAACTCTTTTCGGGTACGCTGGATATCACGGTCACAGATTTATCTGGGCGCTTACAAGCCAACGCCTTGTTTTGGACAGAGAAAGAAAAAAAAGAATGGAAAAAAAGACAAAGAGGGCAAAACAAGAAGAAGGATATCGGAAAGCTCCAGCGGAACCTCTGGGAACGATTCCTTCTTCTTGAAAGCCTGGGCCTTCAAGATATTGATCAGGACGTTGATGAAGACCAGGTAGCAGTCATGCTGGATAGCTTGGTTGATTGGCTGGACCCAGATGATGAAAAAAAGGAAAATGGTGGAGAAAAAGAATATTACAGCAGCCTGACTCCTTCCTATATCCCGAGAAATGGTCCCATGCCGTTGATAGAGGATTTGGCGTTTGTCAGAGGGTGGAGCCAGAAAATTCTTTACAGCGGACTGAAAAACAAGGATAATTCCTCTTCAAATGTCATTGCCTGTTTGACCAATGGAGAGCAACCGGGTATGGTTAATATCAATACAGCACCTGTACTGGTTCTACAGGCCCTCCATAGCGAGATGACCGAAGAACTCGCTGCCGATCTGGTCGCCTTCAGAGAGGATGAAGACAATAAAGAACTGCTCAAAGAGACAACATGGTACCGAAATGTTTCAGGTTTTCCAGGAAATATCACCTTTGACCGAAATCTAATAACAACTCAAAGTAACGTATTCAAGATAACTGTCATCGCTGCGGATAAGGGCTTGCAACGAACCGGCGAGGGCGTTATTCGGCGTAAAGAAAATCAGGAGCAGGCTCTACTTTACTGGAAGATACAATGAACAACAGCGTAATAAATAGCTTACCATTTTCTGCACGTCCCTGTTGCGCGGCTATGCAGTCCTCTATCAGCCTCACCCCCCCTCCGCATTATGGGCATCCGTCTTGCGAACAGGGATACTCTTTCCTGAAAAGCTGTATGCACTAATGGCCCATCTTTCTTTTGGCATAGATATCAGCGATGATCTGCTGAGCGGGGTTGCTGTTGCCGGAAACGGGAAAGAGGCAAAAGTGGTTTTCTGCGCTTTTCGTCCGCTTGCTGGGGACAATGAGCTTGCTGGACAACTTCCTCTCCTGCTGGAAGAGCTGCAATGGCCACAAAAGGGCCATTGCGACATCGGGCTTGCCCTTTCCCAACTGAGCCTGCGTAATATCACCCTGCCCTTTGCCGATAATAAAAAAATCGAGCAGATTCTTCCCTTTGAATTGGACGAGCAGCTTCTGCTTCCGGTTGACCAACAGGTTATTGCTACCAGTGCAACCATGGTGAATAAGGGAAAAGAGGGTAAAGAAACACAGCTGATGACAGCTGCCCTTGAAAAGGAAACCCTGTCACAGTATCTCTCACTCTTTCATGCACAGGGGCTGGAACCAAACTGCGTTAGTCCGACGGATTTTGTGCTCGCAGAAAGATTAACCGGAAGCGACCGGGAAACAGAAAATTTTCTCCTCTTTTCCTGTGGTCTCTCCGCAATTACAATAACAGGTATTCATCACGGGGCTGTTGCTTTTATGCGACATATTGCCTATCCAACGGAGGTTTTTACCGAGGCCCTTTTTTCTTTTGACGGCAAGGAAATCCATACAGACGATGCAGGAGCAGCTGAACATGCGGTCAGCCGGGTATGTCGAGCTCTTGAACGCAGCGTAGATCTTTTCAGAGATCAGTTCTCCCTCAACCTGCAACCGGATTATATCCTCCTGACCGGCCCAATGTTGCTTGGCCAAGGTTTTCAGGAGAAAATCGAGGCAGAGCTCGGGCTACCTGTAAAAAAATCGGATCTGATACAGGCAGATATCGCCACCCTGTCAGCAGATATTGCCGGTCAGTGGAAGGCGGAAATTTTTGACCGTCCCCTTGCTCTTGCCTTACAGGCCCGTTCCAGAAAAAAAACAGCTGCTTTCAACTTTCGCAAAAACGAATTTGCTCCGCCGCATTATCTCCTGCGCTCGAAAAAACAGCTCGTAGGGGCCGCAGTGATCGCAGGCGTCTTTTTCCTGCTTTCCTTGGGATACCTTTTTGTTGACGCTCAACAACTGGAACAGAAACATGATAACCTTTCAAACCAAATGGTCGAGGTCTTCAAGGCGAGTTTTCCAGGGATAAATCCAAGCGGAGATCCCCTGCTGCATATGCGTTCCAAGCTGCAAGGCATGGACACCGTTTCCGTTTCCATGCCCATCTTCAGTGAGGAGCAACGGGTTCTTTTTATTCTCTATGATATTTCTGCCCGTATTCCAGCCTCTCTTGACCTCCATGTAACCCGGTTGGTTGTTGATCAAAACGCAGTAACCCTAAGGGGAACAACATTCTCATACAGCAATGTCAATACAATAGAGACTCTTTTAAAAGAATCACAACGCTACTCAGAGGTAAAAATAGAAGAATCATCAACGGGGAAAGATGGTATTCGTTTTAAAATAAAGCTGCAGCTTACCGGTGTGGAAGGAGAAAATTCCTAATGGCCTCGCTAAGTCGGAACGATAAAAGATCACTGGTGATCTTGATTATTGCGCTTGTTCTTTTTGCCTTTATTCAGTTCGCTTTTTCCCCGCTTATGGCTCAACGTAAGCAGTTAGAACGGAAAATAAAAAGGAAAAGTAACGATCTGGTACAAATGCGGACAATGCAAGAGAAAATCAACCAACTCAGCTTGAAAAGTAATAGCCTGGAGCAAATGGTTGCAGCCCGTCCAACAAATTTCAGTCTCTTTGCCTTTCTCGAAGAAAAATGCGCGGAAACCCAGGTGAAGGAAAACATTTCTTACATGAGGCCCTCTGAATCGTCCGGGGACGGTACAATTCAGCAGGTCATGGTGAAGATGAAGCTGAAAGCCATCCAGCTCAACCTCCTGGTTGCCTTTCTGGAGCGAGTGGAATCAGCAGAAGATATCGTGGCCCTGAGCCGTATCCAAGTGGATGTGAATGAAAAGAATCGTGGTACCTTAGACGTGATTATTCAGGTTATCAGTCTGGTCCAAACTGAAATGCTCGGTAACTGAATTATGGTTATGAAGTTGCTCAAGTTTTCAGGATACCTGCTCTATACCCTGGTTGTTGTGTCCTTGCTGCTTTGGTATAAATTTCCTACTGATGCACTTAAAAGTAGGATTGAAAAAGACCTGAACATGATGACGCCCACCCTGCAATGGGTTGTGCAAGAGATAGCTTTGCTCCCCCCTTTTAATGTGCAGCTGCGTAATATCAGTATCGCCGGGAAGGAGAAAAAAAAGGCCCTGCTGGTTGTTAACATGATGCATCTGCGTCCCGACTTTACGGCCTGGAAAAACACAGGAATTATCGCCGCTCAATATAAGATGAATCTCCTTAGCGGAACAGTGGTTGGTCGCTTAAGTCTGGCAAAGGATCGCAGTGCTCTTGAGTATGACGGGCTAATGCAGGATATCAAAATAGATAATAAGGAGTTGGCCTTTATCCAACAGGAATATCAAAGAACTGTTCGCGGCACCTTATCCGGTAATTTCTCTGGGGTACGAAAACTGGAAAAGAGTGCGCAGAGCTTGCAGGGGAAATTTATTTTTGCACAAGGAGAAATCGGCCTGCAACAGCCGGTTATGGGAATGAAGAAGCTGGACTTTGACAGCATTGAGACCACACTCAATTTTGCTGCCGGAACGATGTCGCTAGGCGAGGGCAAGATAACATCCCCCCTTTTTGCTGCGAATTTTAAAGGCAGTCTACACACCGCTGTTCCCTGTTCTCTTTCCCGGATTCAACTGACAGGCGCTTTTCAGCCCGGATCGGAATTTACCGCTTCTATTAACAGTCCTTCGCTTGTTCATATGCTGGAAAAGGAAATACAGAAAGGCAGTCTCCCTTTTACTGTTAACGGTCTCTTACAGGAGCCGGGGATTATTTTTACCAGTCTCCCACCTGCATTTAACAGACAGATGGGCGTGCAAAAAAAACAGCTGCGGCAATCGCCCGAAAGGAGCCGGTAAAATGGTCCGAGTCGTAGCAATCCTGGCGGGTATTTTTTTTGCAGCATACGTGGCTGTCCACTTGGGATACGCCAGGCTGGAAAAAGAATTACTGGGCCGCAGCTGTTTCGGCATAGCAGAGCGGCCGGTTTCTGAAACCATAAACCCTGCAAAAGATGGGAAGCCAAATCAGTCGATGCCAAGAAATTCTGCCCCTCACAAGGCGCAAGCTTCGAATGATAATGAAACCCCAGATTTCCAGATGATCATCCGCCGCAATATTTTCCAGCTTGTTCAGGAGGAAGAGCCAAGCAACACGGGACAACAGCCTGTGGCTGTGGAAAAAGCACCGGAGGAAGTCCCCACGGCATTGAACCTGACCCTTCTCGGCACAGTGCTTGGTGATGACCATACTTCCCGAGCAATTATCATTGAGGAAAAACAAAACGAACAAAAGCTCTATCAGATCGGTGATGCGGTGCAAGGGGCCATTATCGAGTCTATTGCGCGAGGCAAGGTCGTCCTTGATGTGTTTGGGGCCAAGGAAACCCTGATGATGAAAAAACGAGAAGGTGGTGGCCCCAGCGCCCCTCAACTATCTGATCGTGTTTTCAGGCCTCAACCGCAGCCCACCCCTGATCCTGATCCTGATCTTGAGGAAGGTGAGGTTGTTCGAGAAGAACAGGTGCGACAGAGTCGTCGCAGACCTCCTTCTATCCGGCCTAATCGCCGGATAGATTTCCGACGTAATCCTATCCGTACCCGGCCTGATATGGAGCCGGAAGAAGAGGACGTGGTGCATGAGGAAGAGGGGGCTGCCCCCCCAATTCTTGAAGAAGAATTACCTCCCTTGGATTGATGATATCAGGCCGGAACGCTCTGCGGGAGTCCGGCATAATTATAACGGCATGCGTTATTTGAATAATTATTTGAATAAGGTCAATCGTTTTTGAATCGCAGGATATTATGAAAATTTCTTTATCGTTATTACCTATAGGCTACATCACCGTTGGCATGGCCTTGCTACTTTTTTTGTCCACCGCTCTGCCGAATTCCTTTGCAGAGACTGCTGAGCAAAATCAAGATAGCGGACAGCAATATGTGACCATTGATTTCAATGATGTTGATATTAATATTTTTATAAAATACATCAGTGAGCTAACCGGCAAGAACTTCATTGTTGATCGTACGGTTAAAGGCAAGATCACCGTCATCTCCCCTACCCGAATGACGGTGGAAGATGCCTACCGAGTTTTTGACTCTGTCCTAGAGGTTCACGGGTTTACGACGGTGCCCAGCGGTCCTGTCATAAAAATTGTCCCCGCTGTCGAGGCCAGATCCAAAAGTATTCCCACGATCCGAGAAGGCGCAAAAACGTCTTCAGCAGATAAAGTGGTCACGCGGATTATCCCGATGAAGCACTCGGATCCTGATGAGATGAAAAAAGTCCTCACCCCCCTGCTTTCAAAAACCAGCAATGTGATTGCCCACTCCCAGTCCGGGATGATGATTTTGACTGACGTGCAGTCTAATATTAAGCGTTTGATGGAAATCATTGAAGAAATTGACATACCCTCAGTTGGAGAAGAACTGGTCATTATTCCCTTGCAATACGCCTCTGTAGCTGATGTGGGCAAATCCATCAGTCAACTCTTTGTTCAATCCAGCAGAACCAGAAAAAGCAGCAGTAGTTCACCGAATATCAAAATAATCCCTTACGAACGCACCAATTCCCTTATTGTTTTTGCCCCGACAGCCGAAATAAAAAAACTTCGCAGTCTCCTGGAGCAACTGGACACCGAGGCTCCCAAGGGCGGTGGTAAAATCCATGTCTATTATCTCCAGCATGCCAATGCGGAAGAGCTGGTCAAGGTTCTGACCAGTCTGCCGACCAAGGAGGCAGGAACGACAAAGTCCAGGAACACAAAAGCAGAGGCGGCAAAAGCCCCTCCTTTGTCCACGGATTTACAAATTACCGCAGACCCGGAGACAAATTCCCTGATTATCACAGCACCCAAAGAAGAATATATCATTCTTGAGGAGATTATTCAACAGCTTGATATCCCAAGGCGAATGGTCTATCTGGAAGCTCTGATCATGGAGGTATCTATTGATAAGGAGTTTCAGTTAGGTGTTGAATGGGGCGGCTTAGGCAGCTTCCAAGACGAAACTGGCACCCTTGGCGGCGGTTTTACCGATAACAGTTTTGGGTTGCTGCAAGGCATTGATTCCGGTGTTGCTGGCATGTCTAACGGTGCGACCCTTGGTCTCTTGAAAAAAGGGGTCGAGATAGGCGGTGTGTATTTCCCGGACATCGGAGCAGTGGTGAACGCCTTTAAAACCGATTCAGATATTAATATTATTGCAACGCCGCAAGTATTAACAACGGATAATAAAGAAGCGACGATCACGGTCGGGCAAAATGTTCCCTATATTACGAGCAGAAATAGCTCGGAAACAGGAAGTACTCAGGACTACACCAACTACGAATATAAAGACGTTGGAACAACACTGAAAATAACCCCGCAGATTAACCAGGCCAACCTGCTCCGCCTTGAAATCGGCGTTGAGGTTACCCGGTTAAAGAGCGAGGCAGGCGTGGTCACGCCCACGACCTATAAACGATCTGCTGACACCACGGTTGTGGTGCATAACGAGGAAATTGTGGTTATCGGCGGCATGATCGGGCAGGATATCACTTCGGGTGATTATAAGGTGCCCTTACTTGGTGATATTCCGTTGCTGGGCTGGCTGTTTAAGACCCATGAGGACCGAAATAATAAAACCAATATGTTCATCTTTATCATGCCCCGCATTGTGGAAAGCTCGCCACAACTTGCTGATATATATCAGCGCAAACGGGATGTTATGGAGAATGTATTGGAAGGCTCCGGCGATGTTCCTGAACAGGTCCTCCAGGTAACGCCGAATCAGGAACATGTTTTCGCCTTTATTGATCTGGGATTTGCCAAACTCCAGCAGAAAAAATATTCTGAAGCAAAGGGATACTTCCTCCAGGCCTTAAAAATTGCACCGGAGAATCCCTACGCTCTGATCAATATGGGCATAATCTATGAGCATGAAAAGCAATTCAACAAGGCAGCAGAAACCTATCAGCAGATGCTTGATCTTGCTGACAGCCATCAGGACTCGGCTGAGATGGACCACGCGTCCGAGGATCAGGCGCTGTTGAATACTGCCCGTGAAAACCTGCGAAAAATCCAGCGGAATGCGTCGAATGCATCGAATGCGTCGAAAAAATAGGTCGGAAAAAGAGCAATCCCTATGAAGCCTCTTGAACACATAC
>JBATKL010000208.1:0-5938 GCA_049669385.1 Candidatus Electrothrix sp.
GCTCAACAGAGGCTAAAAAGTTTTCATCTGTTTTGACAAAAAAGATTCCTTCCTTCAACTCCTCTGTTGC
Organism: Candidatus Electrothrix sp.; assembly: GCA_049669385.1. Taxonomy (GTDB): domain Bacteria; phylum Desulfobacterota; class Desulfobulbia; order Desulfobulbales; family Desulfobulbaceae; genus Electrothrix. Next base: position 71 of record JBATKL010000208.1, read on the forward strand.
TGTCTTTAAGTCTGTGGACAGCCGTTGAAAGCCGAATAATATGCGGCTTTTTGCGTCTTCAAGAAAGGTTTCCTCCAGAAAGGAATCAAAATAACAGCCCAGCACACTGACCGAAGCAAGAACCCCGATAACAACCAGCAAAGAGAGTTTGCCGGTTAAGTTCACTCCTCTGAACGTCTTCTTGAGAAAGAAAGAGTATTGCGTTGCCATGCTATTTCATCAGGCTAGAAGACCGGAGGTACCTCGTTAACGTTTTTACCAGTGACCAATTTTATAGGGAGAGAGATATGCTTGGCCACCTTTTCTCCTTTCAGAATTTTCAGCGCGGTCTGAACCGTTTGACGACCGCCTAAGGGAAAAAGAATCGAACCGGTTTGGGTTCCCTGGCGAATTGCTTCCTGGGCCTCGGATGTATAATCACAGCCTATCATGAGAATTTTTTTAGGATCCAGCTCATGACGATAAAGAGCTGAACGCACCCCGCTGAGCATACTGTCGCTTTCAGAAAATATTGCATCAATATGTACGCCTTCCTCTATAAGTTTTTCCATTTCAATAATGGCATCCTTACGCAGGTAGTTTCCTGTTCTCCTGATGACCTTTATTCCCTTATGGCGACTCATCACATCAAGAAAGCCCTTGTTGCGCAACTGGGTTACATCTGCTTTTTGCAGCCCCTCGAAGAGCAGTACAGTTCCTTTGCCCTTTATCTGTTCCGCAATATATTGTGCGCCGATTTCTCCTATTTTGATATTATCCGAATTAATAAAGGTCGTGTAGGCTGTGCTGTTAATTCCTCTGTCCAAAATAATAATCGGGATACCGAGCTGGTGAGCTTTTGTGATAGCTGGCACCACAGCCTCAGGATCATTAGTGCCCACGATCAGCACATCCACCTGCGCGGCAATAAACTTTTTTATTTGGCGAATCAGCAACGAGGTTTGCCCGTTTGCGTTAGAGTAGGTAAACCTCAGGCCTGAATGCTCAGCAGCAGTGTGTTCAGTAACAGTATGTTGAGCAAGAGTATATTGGGCAAGAGCATCTCGAACCTCAAAGACTTGCGCTTTGCGGTAGTCGTTGGCCAGAGTATCTTGGGCAAAGGCAATGACCTTTTCATTGGTTGACGCAGACACTGGCTCAGCTGTAGAGAGAAAGAAAGCAAACGCAAAAATGATAAAGAAGAATCTGACAGCGGGTTTCACGTTTTATTTTTTTGAACTATTGAAGACAAAGGTTTATGAGATGATAATTGTGATGGATCGTGAAGGAGGAACTCTCGCTGCTTGAGCGAGCCCTCGTATATATTGTGAGAGTATGCAATCCGCTCCCAAGAGTCAACAGGAGCGGATGATTTTTCTTTTATTTACTTCTCGTAGAGAGGAGAAATGTCACGCAATCGTTTAACGACCTGCTCTTTGCCCAGAGCGATGAGGATATCAAACATGCCTGGTCCGGCTAATTGGCCGGTAAGTATGGTGCGCATCCCGTTAATCAGGATACCAGGTTTGATGTCCAACGCTGTCGCCAGTTCACGAGCCGCAGCTTCGCTGCTTTCCTTGGTAAAATCATCCAGATCGGCAAAGCGTTCGGATAACATGGGCATCCAGGTTTTGAGGTCTGGATGCTTGAGGACATTTTTCTTCAGGGGTTTTTCTTCCACTGCATAATCATCAGCAAAATAGGCTCGGCCCAGGGTGGCAAAATCGCGCACTGTATGAAAGCGATCCCGGATTAGATCCAAGGTAGTCAGAAACCACTCTTTTTTCTCACCTTCATAGGCTGTATCCCAGATGTCCTGTTGGATAAAATCTTGCTTCACCAGCTCCGCAAGGGCGGGAAGCTCCATTGAACGCAGATACTGCTCATTAACGGAAATCAACTTGGGATCAGTAAAGAATTTGGGGTCACCTTTTTGGTGATTGAACACCGAATTGACCTTACTGATGCGATCCAAGCTAAAGGTTTCAATCAGTTCTTCCCGGCTGAAAATCTCCTGATCTGTGCCCGGATTCCAGCCGAGCAGGGCAAGGAAATTGCATAACGCCCAAGGAATAAAGCCTTTTTCTCGGTAAAACTGGACAGAAACCAGCTCGCCGTGACTGCGTTTGGAGATTTTCCTTTTTTGCAGATCCAAGGTCAGCGGCATATGGGCAAAAATAGGCAGAGGAGCATCTAGGGCTTGATACAACAGAACCTGGCGGGTGGTGTTGCTCATATGATCCTGTCCACGAATGACATGACTGATTCGGTCGCGGATATCATCCACTACGTTACAGAGCAGATAGAGCGGTTTGCCGTTAGAGCGAACAATGACAAAATCCTCAATGTCATCGTAAGCACGCTCAATGGTCCCTAGAACCTCATCGTGATACGCCAGTTTTCCTTTTCGCTCAGGTACCTTGAAGCGAACAACCGAGGTGAGGCCAGCAGCTTCTTTTTCCGCAACCTGTTCTGGACTCAGGTTACGACAGGTGCCGTCATAGCCGAATTCCTTTTTAGCTGCCTTGGCAGCTTCTCGTTTTTCTTCCAGCTCTTCTTTGGTGCAAAAGCATTTATAGGCATGGCCGGATGCCAGCAGTTGATCGGCTGCCTTGCAGTGATCATCAGCAAATTCGGTTTGGAAATAGGGGCCTTCGTCCCAGTCAAGCCCCAGCCAATGCAGGCCGTCTATAATTCCTTCAATGGACTCCTGAGTGGAACGCTCAACATCGGTATCTTCAATCCGCAGAATGAGCTTACCGTTATTTTTTTTGGCCCAGAGCCAGTTGAGCAGGGCTGTACGGGCGCTGCCGATGTGGAGATAACCGGTAGGGCTGGGTGGGAAACGGACACGAACTTCTGTCATAAGGTACTCCTTGTATATTGTTTCTGCGATATTATTGCGCAGTTTTTATTGCGCAGGCCAGATATGGGGATCTGCCCCTGTAATTTTAATATTGTCGGTCTGTATGAATCTCGTTATAGTGCAAGCTTTGTGTTTAAAAATCAACATTTTTTGTTTTATATATATATTAATTTGAACTAAGGAACGGAGTATTAAGGGGAAAAATATGAAAGTGCTTATCAGTGATAATTTGGCGCCCATCGGTGAAAAAATTCTGAAAGAGGCCGGGTTGGAGGTGGATGTAAAAACCGGGTTGCCACCGGAGGAGCTTAAAGCGATTATTTCGGATTACGATGGATTGGTCATCCGCAGTGCCACCAAGGTGCGGAAGGACATCATTGAGGCCGCAACAAAGTTGAAAGTGGTCGGACGAGCTGGTATCGGTCTGGACAACGTGGATATTCCGGCAGCCAGCGAAAAGGGGATCGTGGTCATGAACGCCCCAGACGGCAATGCCACCACAGCGGCTGAGCATGCTATCTCCATGATGATGTCCCTTTCCCGAAATATCCCCCAGGCAACGGCTTCCATGAAGGCGGGAAAATGGGAAAAGAAGAGTTTTATGGGCCGTGAGGTCACTGGGAAGACTTTGGGTATTGTCGGAATCGGGCGAATCGGCTCCATCGTGGCTAATCGGGCCCAGGGCCTGAAAATGAAAGTCATTGCTTATGACCCTTTTATGCCGGATGAGTTAGTGAAGAAGCTCGGAGTAGAGCGGGTAGAATTGCTTGAACTGGCTGAGCGGGCTGATTATATCTCCGTGCATACCCCCCTGACTAAGGACACGCACCATATTCTTTCCACCGAATTCTTTGCCACGATGAAAAAGGAGGCTATGTTTGTCGACTGCGCTCGTGGCGGTGTTCTGGATGAGGAAGCCCTGTACGTGGCTTTGAAAGAAGGACGAATTGCCGGGGCAGCTCTGGACGTTTTTGAAAAAGAGCCGACCACCTTGGAGACCACCCCTCTGCTGGGGTTGGACAATTTTATCTGCACGCCTCATCTGGGAGCCTCTACTGCTGAAGCCCAGGAAAATGTAGCTGTGGCTATTGCTGAACAGATGGCTGATTACCTCCTCAAAGGCTCTGTCCGCAATGCCGTCAATGTGCCTTCGGTCAGCGATGAGGTCTTGGCTAAGATCGGTCCCTATATCACCCTTGGCGAAATGCTGGGTTGTCTCCATATGCAGATCTCTCAGGGCGGGGTTCAGGAGGTTAATCTGGAGTACAGCGGTGATCTGGCTGAAGAGGATACCAACCCTGTAACCGTGGCCTTTCTGAAAGGCCTGTTTACCCCCATCCTCCAGGATGCGGTGAACTTTGTCAATGCCCCTCTGATTGCTGAAGAGCGAGGTATCCGGGTGGTTGAATCCAAGAGTAGCCGGAGTGCGGATTTTACCAACTTGGTACGGATGACGGTAAAAACTACTGAAGGCGAAAATATGCTGGCGGGAACCGTGTTCGGCACCAAAGAGCCGCGTCTGGTCCGCTTTAACTCGTTCCGCCTTGAGGCTCTGCCTGCTGGCCCCATGCTTTTAGTCCATAACAAAGACGTACCCGGTGTCATCGGCGCCTTGGCGACTATCATCGGTGCAGGCGGTGTGAATATTTCCAATATGGTTGTCGGCCAGGAGGCCACTTCCAGCCGCAACGTGATTCTGCTCAATACCAATCAGCCGGTCAGTAAGGAACTTCTTGCCAAGGTGAAGGAGCTGGAGCATATTGAAGATGCTATAGCTCTAGAGTTGCCTGCTTACACCTCTTGATCCATTGCTTGGGATCAAATCAAGAAAGGGGACAAGGGGAACCACCCCGCTCCTGATAAACCTTAACTCTGCATAACGTAATGAATGACCAAGAAAAAAATTGCGAATGTCCTGAAGGAAGGGTGAAAAACAGGGACGGGAGATGCGTGATGCCTGCGGTTTCCTTTATCTCCTTGATTCTTTCCCTGAATACCACAGCCCTGTTTCATCTCGGTGAGTTGCCTCATCCTGAGACAGGGCAGAAGAGCATGGATCTTGAACTTGTCCGCAACAGTATTGATACCCTGGTGATGCTGGAAGAGAAAACCAAGGGCAACTTGGAAAAGGATGAGCAGGAGTTGTTGGACAGGGTCCTTTATGAACTGAAAATGCGATTTATTAAGGCCAAAGACGGACGTAGTCAGGAATAAGCAAGAGTTTTACGACAAAGACTGCTGCACTACGGTGCAGCAGTCTTGTTGGGTTCGTAAAAGCAGGAGTTTGTAAAAAACAAACCTGATCTTCTGTATCAGATTGGAGCAGGAACGATTATTTCGTCGGCCAGCCTCGCACCCGCAGCGATTTCAGCATCTTCCCAAACCACGCAACGAGCGAGTTGCGCTCCGTCACCGATCACAGCCCTTGGCCCGATAACCCCCCATTCTTTCAGCTTTACATTTTTCCCGATTTTTGCGCTCTCATGAATCTGCCAGGATGGTGTCCGTGAGGAGAGCAGATGCCGATGCAGATCCAAATAATCATCCGGTGTTCCCATGTCCTGCCAAAAGCTGCCGTCAATTCGTGTATAGCCTACCTTTCCCGCCGTGGCTAATTCTTTATACAAACCAATAATATGAAAAAAACATTCCTGCGGGATTGCTTCCAAGACCTCTCTGTTCACAATATGAATGCCGGTAAAAGCCAAGAGGGTTTGCTCTTCAGCACCTTCTTCCTTGATTTTTTTGAGGGCTTCTTTGCTCGACAAGAAATCCCGGACCCGTTCCTGTTGCACGAGAACGGAATTGAAGCGAGGAAAATCGTGGAGCGCCATCGTTACCGCATCTTTGCTGGCAGCATGTGCAGTTACGAGGCGGGAAAGATCAATATCATGGTAGATATCTCCGTTCATCACCAGCACAGGTTCATTTGGCCCACCTGGCCCATCTTTAAAATACTCCAGAGCCTTGCGCAGCCCACCGCCAGTCCCCAGTACCTCTTTTTCGTGCTGGAGGATGACTTC
>JBATKL010000209.1:0-8080 GCA_049669385.1 Candidatus Electrothrix sp.
AGCCCATCTGGTGCGCGACCAGGCTCCTTTGATCCTGGATCGTTCTCAGGCCTATATCGGGGTTCTTATTGATGATCTGGTGACCTTGGGCACCAAGGAGCCCTATCGTCTCTTTACCTCCAGGGCAGAATACCGACTGTTGCTGCGCGAGGATAATGCGGACCTGCGTTTACGGGCTATCGGTTTTCAGCTGGGCCTGGTGGATGAGGAGACCTATCAGGGGTTTCTTGTTAAAAAGGAGGCTATTGAGCAGGGGTGCGCTCGCTTGGATACGATTCGCCTCAAACCCGTCTCCGCAGTCAATGAGGGCTTGTCCGCCCTGGGCAGTACACCCTTGACCCAGGCTATGACCCTGACTGAGCTGCTGCGTCGGCCGGAACTGCGTCTGAAAGAACTGACGCCTCTGGTTGCAGAGCAGTTTCCTGAGTTTTCTTTTCCTGAAGAGGAACTTCGCTGTCAAGGGGAGATAGAGCTGCAAGTAAAGTATGCCGGCTATATTAAACGCCAGCAGGAGCAGGTTGATCGTTTCAAGAAACTGGAACGAACCAAACTGCCCGAGAATATGCAGTATAAGGGGATGCCTGGCCTTTCTCATGAGGTGGTGGAAAAACTCAACCGGATTAGGCCCTTGTCGTTGGGTCAGGCCTCACGTATTTCCGGGGTTACTCCAGCAGCGGTTTCTGTCCTTCAGGTGCATTTGAAGAAGATGGGTGTGCTGTAAGCAGGATTTTGCTTTTTTTCCCATTTGTTAGCGTTTCATTCCTCGAAAATTTCTCAAGAGCAATCAGCGGCAACCAGCTATGTATATAAAATTTTTAGAAAAATATCATATAGGCAAGGTGTTGCTTTTTTTATTTGCCGGGTGGACGCTGCTTTTAGCCATCTTGTTGTGTTGGAACATGCGCCATATGAAACGAACAACCTTGGCGCTGGCGGAAAGCAATGCGAGAATTTTTTTACAGAAAGATATGCTGTATCGAGCATGGGGCTTGGCCCACGGCGGAGTCTATGTCCCGGTTTCGGAAAAAACGCAGCCTAATCCCTATCTTGATATCGAAAATCGTGACGTGATGATTGGAGGGCGACAATACACCTTAATGAATCCGGCGTATATGTTCAGGCAGGTGGCTGAGATGGGAGAAAAGCTTACTGCAATACAAGGACGAATTACATCCTTACACCCTAAAGGATCCAAGAATAAGCCAAGCCCTTGGGAGGAAAAGGCCCTCTTGTCGTTTGAGCAAGGTGCAGAAGAATATCTTGATATTGTGCAGGTTGATGGACGTTCTTCTATCTATTTTATGCGACCAGTGAAAGCTGAAAAGGCTTGTTTGATTTGTCATCAGGTGAGAACCGCAGGCTTGGGCAGTGTTGTCGGCGGAATGGGCATTGTTGTACCTATGGAAAACTACCTTGAGCAGCATCATCAGAATATACATAAACTCTGGATGGCCTTCTTGGCAATTTGGTCTGCTGGTATAGGTATTATTTGCATCATGAATAAAATGATGCAAAAAAATATTCATAGACTGCAACGGAGCGAACAGCAGAAAGCCACTATTCTTAATAATATTGATAAGGTTGGGATAGGACTGCATATTATCGATAAAAATTTTCGGATTCGTTATGCCAATACAACAATGGAGAAATGGTTTGGCTGTATAACAGATAGCTTGTGCAGCCGGTCTTCCTGTAAGAAAGATGTACCCAGTTCTCATTGTTCTCCTGATCAAATTCTTGAGCAAAAAAGTACTGTTCGCTATGAGTTTCTCTGTCAGGATCGGGTATTTGATGTTGTTTCAGCTCCTGTGATTATGGAGGACGGAACGCCGGCAAAATTGGAACTCAGGCTTGATGTGACAGATCAAAAAACGGTTGAGGAAGAGCAACGGAAGACTGCTGAACTGGTCAGGGCGAAGGAATCTGCCGAGTCGGCAACCGTTGCTAAATCCATGTTCTTGGCCAATATGAGTCATGAAATACGCACCCCTATGAATGCTGTTATTGGCATGTCAAAACTTGCTCTGGAAACCAAACTAAACCAGGAACAGTATAATCTTATCTCAAAGGTACATGTTTCTTCGTTATCTTTGCTTGATATTATTAATGATATTTTGGATTTTTCCAAAATAGAAGCCGGTAATATGCAGCTGGAGATAGTTAATTTTCGTTTGCAGGAGGTTTTGGAACATCTTGAAACACTCATCCGAATTCGAGCCGAAGAAAAGGGGGTGATTCTCAGCCTTGAACGTGCTGGTAAAATACCTGATGTCCTTCGCGGCGATCCTTTACGCTTGGGGCAGGTGCTGATCAATCTTGGGAACAATGCGGTTAAATTTACAGCACAAGGCAGGGTTGATATCAAGGTAGAGCCTGTTGAGCTGCGGAAAGGCACCGATGAGGATCATAAGGGTGAGAAGGATAATAGCCTGCTCCTCCAGTTTTCTGTTACAGATACAGGGATAGGTATGGATGATGAGCAGATGAGCAGACTTTTCCAGTCCTTTACCCAGGCTGATAGCAGCATTACTCGTAAGTATGGCGGTAGTGGACTAGGGCTCGTTATCAGTCAGAGATTGGTTGAAAAGATGGGCGGTGAGATTGTGATGGAGAGCGAACCGGGAAAAGGTGCCTGTTTTCATTTTATGTTGGAGTTTCAGTTGGGTGACGAGGGAAAGACAACAGGGGTAGAGGAGGAAAAGGAAACTCGAAACAATCCAGAAGATATTGCGCTTTTGGAAGGAAAAAAAATTCTTTTGGTGGAGGACAATGCCTTCAATCGAGAGCTGGCAACAATCTTGCTCAAAAGAAAAAAAATGGTTATCTCTCAGGCTGAACACGGTAAAGAAGCCTTGGAATTTCTCGATTCTGAAGAGGTTGATTGCGTGTTGATGGATATCCAGATGCCTGTCATGGATGGATATACTGCCTGTTCTGAAATCCGTAAAAAATCGAAATTCAGAAAGCTTCCGATTATCGCTATGACAGCGAATGTTATGGAAAGTGATGTGGCAAAAAGTTTGGAGGCTGGTATGAATGATCATATCGGCAAACCCTTGGATGAGGAGGAGGTTTTTAAAACGCTGATGAGGTGGATCCTCTAAGAGAGGTTCAGTTGATGCGGGTAAAATTGTGCCACATCGTTTTTTTAGGAGAAAAGAGCGTTTCCGTTGGTGGTCGTTGGAAAGAAACAAAAACTTTAACTCCTCTCTGTTTTTCCGTGTAAAAAATACCCGTCGTCCTGCGGAAAGTTTTTTATACCCTTGCGAGGCGGAATTTGCTGAGCAGGCGAGAAGAGAATATTCCTTCTGACATCCTGATGTGGTACGAACACTGTCTGTTTTGATACTCAAGATATTATGTGAATATATGTTGTTCGGCATAATAATTGCTATTAAGTAAGTTTAGACTTATCAGGCGGTTTTCCGATATTTTTTACTCGAGGAGTTTGTTAAGCTTATATTCTTACTGTTTTTTATGGCTATATAAAATTACTTCTCAAAGAAGTTATGCCCGAACTGTAGACTGTATGAGATACTTGTCTTCAAGACGCGTAAGGGCTTAAGCAGAAACCTATTATGCACATATTTCATGTTGAAAAGAGGCCTTTTGTGAGAGTGCTGACGGCCTTGCTTCTGGGGTGGACCCTCTTACTCGTTGTTGTGCTGTGTTGGAATAAATGGCATATGAGAAAGACCATCATCTTATTGGCTGAAAATAATGCCAGGATGTTTTGGGAAAAAGACATGCTGTACCGAGCATGGAGTGTTTTTCACGGAGGAGCGTATGTGCCTGTTTCAGAGGAGATAGATCCCAAATTCTCTCTGGGGATTGAGCACCGTGATGTGAAGATCGACGGGCAGGAATATACCCTGATCAATCCCGCGTATATGTTCAGGCAGATTTATGAGACCGGCGAGAAGAGTATGACCATTCAAGGGCGTCTCACAAGTCTGCAACCGAAACGCCCAGATAATACGCCGACGCCTTGGGAAGAAAAGGCTCTTCGTTCTTTTGCATCGGGCAGTGAAGAATACGTAGAACTTGCCGGGATTGAAGATAAATTTTTCCTGCGCTTTATGCGACCTGTCCGCCTTGAAAAAACCTGTTTACGATGCCATAAAGGGGAGGATGAGCAGATTGGCGGGATCAGGGGCGGGGTAAGTATCATTGTTCCCTTGGAAGATCATTTTGCTTTGTTTCATGATAACGTTAATAAACTTTGGTGGGCCTTTCTTGCCGTCTGGCTTGCTGGGGTTGCGATTATTCTTGTCATGTATGGCCTTGTCAGGGAGGCTATCGGTTCACTGCTTCAAAGTGAACAGCAGAAAAGTACTATCCTGGATAGTATGGACAAGGTGGGCGTTGGTCTCTATATTATTGATAAAAAATATCAGATTCGTTACGCAAACAAGACAATGGTCAGCTGGTTTTCCTGTAAACCTGATGCCATATGTTACGAATCTGTACATGGTAGAGATACACCCTGTTCTCGTTGCTATTTGGAGCAGGTGGCGGATCAAAAAGAGACTGTGCGTTATGAATTAACGTTTAAGGAACAGTTTTTTGATGTTGTCGCCACTCCTATAACGTTGCAAGATGGGGAATCGGGAAAACTTGAACTCAGACTTGATGTCACAGACCGGAAAGCGATTGATCGGGAACAACGTAAGGCTATAGAACTTTTGAAGGCTAAAGAAGTGGCTGAGTCGGCAACACAGGCCAAATCAGTCTTTCTGGCTAATATGAGCCATGAAATTCGCACCCCGATGAACACCATTATCGGCATGTCGCAATTAGCTCTTGAGACGGGGCTGACCCCGGAGCAGTATAATCTGATCTCCAAAGTACATATATCTTCGGGGTTATTGCTTGGTATTATTAATGATATTCTGGATTTTTCCAGGATAGAAGCAGGGAAAATGAAGCTGGAAACGATTGATTTTCGTTTGCAGGGGGTGCTCAATCAGCTTTCAGATATCATCCGAACCAAGGCTGAAGAGAAAGGCTTGCGTTTGAATATTGCATATTCCGACGATATCCCACAAATCCTTCGTGGAGATCCATTGCGCCTTGGCCAGGTGCTGGTCAATCTTGGAAATAATGCGGTTAAGTTTACCCAAGAGGGGTATGTCGATATCAATGTCCAGTTTTCTCCCCAAAAAAAGGGGAGGGGAGCAAGGCTCCATTTCTCTGTCCGGGATACAGGTATCGGCATGAGTCTCCAGGAACAGACTCGACTCTTTCAATCATTCAGCCAGCTGGATAACGACGTCACCCGGCAATATGAGGGCAGTGGCCTGGGCTTGGCTATCAGTAAAAAACTGGTCAATATGATGGGTGGCGATATTATAGTGGAGAGTGAATCCGGGAAAGGGTCCTGTTTTTATTTTAGCCTGGATTTTGAGACCGGAAAATATGTAGAACACCCTCAAGAACAGATCGTTTCGACAGACTCCACAGGCAGTATGCCCGGCCTGGAAGGGGTTCAACTCAAAGGGAAGAAGATTCTTCTGGTGGAGGATAATGCCTTTAACTCTGAATTGGCGACCATCCTGCTCCGTCGCAAAGATATTGTTGTTTTTCACGCAGAAAACGGCAGCGAAGCTTTAGATTTTCTGTACAGCAAATCGGTTGATTGTGTCTTAATGGATATTCAGATGCCTGTCATGGACGGGTATACCGCTTGTCGGAAAATCCGTCATCGGCTGCATTTGAAGAAGCTGCCCGTTATCGCCATGACGGCCAATGTCATGAAAAATGATATTGAAAAAAGTGTGAAAGCGGGTATGAACGACCACATAGGTAAGCCGCTTCATGAAAGTGAGCTCTTTGCAACGTTGATTAAATGGATGGTGCCGCCTGAAAATAATTTTACTGCGGACACCGTAGAAATGCCGCCTGTATGATCAGCGGCGCGTTGAAACGAGTATCCGGGTTCCCCCATTCATTATAGCCCATAGCAACCCATTCGCCTTGATTGACCCATTTTTCATAGGCGAACTTCCAGCCGCTCCAGTTGTCCCGGCATTTATAGGGGTGCGCTGGTCCATAATAGGAAAAGTCAGGCGCAGGCCCTTGATCGTCTTTTGCCTGCCGGGTTCCCCCGATGAGGAGCATATCTGCCCCGCGTGTCATCGCCTCTGCTTCAATTGCACGGGCAAGAACTTTTCCTGTGGAGCCTTCAGGGATATGGACAAGAATATGGGCAAAGACCCGGCAGCTTACCGGGACCTGTTGGTCCTGAAAAGTGAGAACCACCTTGTCGCTGGCGGGATAGTTTATTCCTTTGTAGCTCTTTGTTTTTCCCCAGACCTTCAAGCCATCTTTTAGGTCATCCCTGAGGTCGTCTTTTAAGGCAGTTACATCGTTCCAAAGTTCCTGGCGGGTTTCGGCACAGCCGGATAGAAGGAGAAGAACAACGACTCCAGCAAGGAGAGGAAAAAAATTGTTGAGTTTATTCATTGCAACGTTCCAGGGTTATAAAGGGATATTACCGTGCTTGCGCCAGGGATTTTCCAGCTTTTTATTGCGGAGCATGGCCAAGGAGCGGCAGATACGGGTGCGAGTATGGTGCGGCATAATAACATCATCAATGAAACCGCGACTGCCAGCAACAAAGGGGTTGGCAAAACGAGCTGTGTATTCAGCAGTTCGCTCTTGAACTACCTCGTTGTCCCCGCTGTCGGCCCGGAAGATAATCTCAACCGCGCCTTTGGGACCCATCACCGCGATTTCTGCGCTGGGCCAGGCAAAGTTGACATCTCCCCGCAGATGTTTGGAACTCATCACGTCATAGGCTCCGCCGTAGGCCTTGCGGGTGATCACCGTGACCTTGGGCACAGTTGCTTCGGCATAGGCGTAGAGGAGTTTGGCTCCGTGCTTGATGATGCCTCCGTATTCCTGAGATGTTCCGGGTAGAAAACCAGGAACATCAACAAAGGTGATGATTGGAATATTAAAGGCATCGCAAAAGCGGACAAAGCGGGCCGCCTTACGTGATGAAGAGATATCTAGGCAACCTGCCAACACCATAGGTTGATTCGCTACTATGCCGACAGTAGAACCCTGCATCCGGGCCATGCCAATAATGATGTTGGCGGCAAAATCAGGCTGTACTTCAAAAAAGTCCTGCTCATCAACGACCTTAGTGATGAGTTCTTTCATGTCATAGGGCTTATTGGGATCATCTGGAATCAGGCTGTCCAGAGAGAATTCCGTCCGCTCCGGTGTATCATTGCAGGGCCAGACTGGCGGGGCTTCTCGATTGTTGGAGGGGAGGAAGTTAAGGAATCTGCGCAGCATGAGCAGGGCCTCAGCCCCATTTTCAAAGGCCAGATCTGCTACTCCAGAACGGGCGGTATGGGTAGCGGCTCCGCCTAACTCCTCAGCTGTCACAACCTCATGGGTGACAGTTTTGACGACGTCCGGTCCGGTAACAAACATATACGAGGTGTTTTTGACCATGAAAATAAAATCGGTCATTGCCGGAGAGTACACAGCGCCGCCCGCACAGGGGCCCATGATCATGGAGAGCTGGGGAATCACTCCGGAGGCCAAAACATTGCGCTGAAACACATCTGCATAACCGGCAAGGGCCTCGACCCCTTCCTGGATACGCGCTCCTCCAGAATCATTGAGGCCAATGACTGGAGCACCGACCTTGATGGCGTGATCCATGATCTTGCAGATTTTTTCAGCATGAGCAGCAGACAGTGAACCTCCAAACACGGTGAAATCCTGGCTGTAGACAAAGACCAGCCGACCACACACTGTGCCGTATCCGGTGACGACACCGTCTCCAGGGACTCGTTGATCCGCCATGCCGAAATCTACACATCGGTGCTCGACAAACATGTCCCATTCTTCAAAACTGCCTGCGTCAAGGAAGAGTTCAATGCGTTCCCGTGCGGTAAGCTTGCCCTGGGCATGCTGCTTGTCAATTCGTTTTTGGCCACCGCCCAGACGGGCTGCTTCGCGTTTTGCATCAAGTTGATCAATAATGTCCTGCATGATTTTGAAGAGTAAAGAGTAGTTATATGAAAGTACCGACGACTCCTTGGAGCCGTTCGATCAACTT
>JBATKL010000210.1:0-2986 GCA_049669385.1 Candidatus Electrothrix sp.
GAAACCAACAGGTTTATCTGATGATCAACCAGCCACATGGCGACCTGGGCAATCTGCGCCGGGAACTCTTCGTATTCAATGCCGAAAAATTGATCTACATTAACCCGGATCAGCATACCCACATCAATAACCCCCTGACCGCCCGGATAGAGAACTTTCAGCACTTCCAGTTCCAGTAACCGCAATTCCCTGTAGGTGATAACCAGAAAATTACCGCAGCCGCAGGCCGGGTCAAGAAAGGTGAGTCGGGACAGTTTGGCGTGGAAATCGACCAGCTTCTTTTTCGTTTTCCTGACCCGTGCAAACTCGGCTTGCAGCTCATCCATAAAAAGAGGGTTGATCAGCTTGAGAATATTGGCCTCAGAGGTGTAATGCGCTCCCAGGTTTCGCCGCTCTTCCGCATCCATGACCGACTGAAAGAGGCTGCCAAAGATAGCCGGAGAAATCCCGGCCCAATCCAGCTCACAGGCATCAAGCAGCATATTCCGCATATCGGCATTGAAACCGGCCACGGGCAATGATTCGGCGAATAGGTCACCATTGATATATTCAAAGGCAGCCAGCTGTTCCGGCAGGGTCGCCAGCCGTTGTTCATGGGACGTGTTGAGCACTTGAAAAAGATGGTTCAGCCGGTCGGCAAGGTCGGAACCTTCTTCATTGGTATGCAGCTGGATAAGGTCACGAAACAGGTTCTTTTCAAAAATTCCGGTATCTTCAGCAAAAAGGCAGAAGAGCAGGCGGACAAGATACCGCTCCAGATCATGGCCCGTATACCCGATAGCCTTCAGCTCATCATGCAGGCGACCCATTTTTTCTGCCGCCTTGATATTGACCGGATCTTCCGGGCGAACTTCCGTTACAGTATAGCCCGCCATAAAGGCGAAATGCTTTATATTGGCAGGCAGATCGGCAAGCTGAAACTCGGCAACGATTTCCCCGCCCCGGTCAAAATCATAGAGCCGGAACCGCTGGAAATCAGAAACCAGAATGAACTTGGGCAGCTCTTTCTCTGTCAGCCCAGAAAAATAATCAGTTGCCTGATGATGAGCGCGGTCAAGATCACGACCCTTGGATTTATGTTCAATCAGCAGAGTACCTTTCCAGAGCAGATCAATAAACCCGGCTTTGCCGTCGCCCTTTTTGATGTGCTGCTCAAAGCTGGCCACCCGCCTGCGGGAGATCCCGAACACATTGAAAAAATCGTCCCAGAACGACTTTGCTTCCGCATGTTCGCTGGTTTCGTCCTTCCATTCCGCAGCAAAGGCAAAGGCCCGGTTGCGTATTTCATTCCATGAGAGGGGCATAAATCAGAAGTTCCTTGATGTTAAAAACAGGTTGGCTATTGTTGCAGAGAACTAAAGAGAACTAACCATTCCGGCTTGCAAAAGCTGGATAGGGTGCGCGGCCCTCGCACCAAAAGTGGTGCATGATATGCACCCTACAAGGCTGCCCTCCTTTAGTAGATAAGGGCTCAGATAAGGGCTCGTTCGATGAACATCGAGGTGTCAATGACCGAGAACAAAAAGTGACTTTCTATAGCAACTTGTTCTTCTTTGCCTAATAACTGAATGTTAAAATCGAAATCCTTGAGTAATGAATAAAAGGTATCGAAAACTCCTTTTTTGGTGTTGAGACAAATCCGACAATCAAAATCAATATGGTGAAAATTTGCAAAGTGATGCATAACCATAAAAAAACAAACGGCTGAAAAATATCGAGTTCCTGGATGCTGCCATAAACCAGGGTAGAAGGTCATTACGTTAATTTGTCCTGCCTTATCATCAAAGTTGTTAGTCAATGAACAGGAAATATCTAATCCAGTTTTTTTTTGATAAATGAAATACTCAACCTGCGGCCCATCGATACTAAAATAGATTCCAAAATCATCAAAAAAATCTGGCAAATGAGAGGTCATGAAAGCTGAGAGCTTAGTAGGGGACTGTCGGGCAGTCATGGTAGTTCTCCTTGGCAGATAAGGGTAGCCGAACAGTATTAAAATGTAGATATAATGCTTTTTTATAATATTTATTTTTTATAAAATTTATATTTTATAATATTTATATATAATATATTTATTTTTTATAATCATGAGGAATTATTTCTTCTCGAAAGCGACAATCACGACGTTTCATTTGAGCTATTTGAGAATCTGACATTTTGTCGAAAGGGGTTCCCGTTTTATCAGTAAGCCTGACCTTTTTCTTTTCTGTAGTCCGTGTTGCAACCTGTGTTACAACCTGAGAAGCAGTTACCTGCTGAGCTGTAGGAGCAGGACTAGCCGGTTGCTTTTTCATTGGATCTATTTCGTTTGAACAGCCTATTACAATAAGCGCAACTGCCAGAATTGATAGAACAAAGATCGTGAGTCGTAGGATTTTAATGTGCATAACATAGACCCTTTTTCAAGTAAAAGATAAAATTATGTATTATCTGCAACACTCATTTAGACAAACCACGAGAAAAAGAAGAAGTCAAGAAAAACATGTAAAAACAATGTTATTGATCATGATTCGTATTATTAAAAGTTTTTTTTGCAGCATCTGGAAAGGTTTTTGTAAATTTTGATTGATACGTTTTTTTGTTTTTGATTTTATTATGTTTTAATTGTAACTAGCCCGTCTCGTTCAGCCTGAGATGTGGTTTATTGTGATCAGTTATGGACTATTATGGCCAGTCGGTCATTCTTTTACGGCCTCTCGCTCTCTCGTTCGCTTTTTTTCGTGTCAAAGAACAAAAAATCTCGTTTGACAAAAAGTGACTTTTCTAATAAAGATTAATATCTGTTTATCCGTGAAGGATACAGACTTCTCCCCCTCCGACGGACTCATTGACTATAAATTCTGCCATACAGGGGTACAGATTACCTTCACGTCATAGATCAGTAGTCAGGCAGTTTTATTTTTCTGAAACATGTAAACAATTACCGACGGAATAACTGACATGAAATATCTTGCTCTTCCCCTGTTTTTTTTGCTGCTCCTCTTTT
>JBATKL010000211.1:0-5340 GCA_049669385.1 Candidatus Electrothrix sp.
AATACGGCCCTGAGCTGCTCCGCTTCAAGGATCGACATAATCGAGAGTACTGCCTCGGCCCCACCCATGAAGAGGTCATTACCGATATTGCTCGCCGCGAGCTGCATTCGTACCGCCAGCTTCCGGTCAATCTATATCAGATGCAGACCAAGTTCCGCGACGAGATTCGTCCCCGCTTCGGCCTAATGCGCGGACGCGAGTTCATCATGAAAGACGCTTACTCCTTTGACGTCAGCGATGAAGCCGCTAGTCAAAGTTACCAGACCATGCGCGATGCGTATAGCCGTATTTTTCAGCGCTGCGGACTTGAGTTCCGGGCCGTGGAAGCGGATTCTGGCAGCATCGGCGGATCTTTCTCTCATGAATTCATGGTGCTGGCCGACACAGGAGAAGATACCTTGGTCATCTGTCAGGAATGCGAATATGCTGCCAATGTAGAAAAAGCCAAGGTGGTTCTCACTGAGCCTGCGTCTACAACGGCAGACGAAGTACAGGACTGTATCAAGGTCGAAACACCGGGCATGAAAAAAGTTGATCGGGTGGCGGATTTCCTCAAGGTCACACCCCAGCAGGTCATCAAAACCATGATCTATCTTGCCGATGAAGAACCGGTGGCAGTGCTGGTGCGCGGGGATCGTGAGGTGCAATCCGTAAAGCTGAAAAATCTGCTTAATGCCGCTGAAGTTGAGCTGGCTGAAGATGATACAGTCTGGAAGCTGACCAAACTGCCTGTCGGCTATATCGGGCCAGTCAATATTCCCATCAAGCTGGTCGCGGATCAAGAGGTTATGACCATGATCAATGCCGTTGCTGGGGCCAATGAAAAAGGACATCACCTGACCGGTGTCAATCCGGGCCGGGATTTCACTCCGGTTGCTGTCGGTGATCTCCGTCAGATCACAAAAGAGGATCGCTGTCCTGTCTGCCAAGGTGCCTTGCAATTGACCGAGGGGATTGAAGTCGGACATATCTTCAAACTAGGGACCAACTACTCCGAGGCCATGCACGCGGTGTACCAGGATCAGGAGGGCAAGGAACAGGCTATGGTCATGGGTTGCTACGGTATCGGAGTCAGCCGAGTGATGGCTGCTGCCATTGAACAGAACCATGATAAGAACGGTATCATTTTTCCTCTTCCTCTGGCACCGTTCCAGGTGATTATTCTCAACCTGAGCGTAAACAACGAGGAGACCACCGCAGCCGTAGAAAAACTCTACCAGGATCTTTTGGCCACAGGCCTAGAAGTTCTCCTGGATGACCGGGAGGAGCGTCCGGGATCAAAATTTAAAGATGCTGACCTCATCGGTATTCCCTATCGAGTGACCGTAGGAAAAACCTGGGAAAAAGAGGGTCAGGTAGAGTTACGGACACGACGCGACGGCACGACCACCTTGCTTGCTTATGAGCAGGCGGCATCAGCAATAGCCTCCTTAATCCGGGATGAGCTGAACGCCCTTTAATAACGAGCTACGGACAAACGTTTTCCCGTTTTCTGATAAAAAAATGGCTGATTTTGACGAACTAAAAAACACGGCAGGCGAATATCTTTCCGAGGATGACCTCAATATTCTTGATAATGCCTATGCTTTTGCCTCTGAACGGCATAGGGAGCTTCTCCATTCTTCGGGAGGATCGTATATCAACCATCTGCTGGATGTGGCCAATACTGTGGCCTCTATGCGTTTGGATCTGGATACGATCATTGCAAGCCTGCTTCATGGTGTCCTGAAGGAAGGTGTTGCCACACTTGAGGAGTTGGAAAAAAAATTCAGCCCTGATGTTGCCAATATCGTCAATGGAACCACTAGGATAACCAATGTCCGTTATGATTCCAAGATGGCCTATCAGGCAGAGAACATCCGCAAACTGTTCCTGGCTATGGGGTCGGATATCCGGGTCCTACTGGTCAAGCTTGCGGATCGCCTCCACGATATGCTTCTCCTTCGTCGGGAAAGCGAAGAAAAGCAGCGACAGTTGTCTCGGGAAACTATGGACCTCTATGCGCCGTTGGCCAGTCGACTCGGTATAGACTGGCTCAAGCGTGAGCTTGAGGACCTCTCGTTTCAGTACCTTTTTCCGGCGGAATATAAGGAGTTGATGGGCCACTTGGTCAGCACCTTGGGGGAACGGGAAAAATATGTTGATGACGTCATCGGCATTCTCCGCGATAAATTAAAAAAGAACGAGGTCGTTCCGGTTCGGGTCATAGGGCGTCCCAAGCATTTGTATTCCATTTATAAAAAACTGGTAGTCCAGAATATCCCAATTGAACAGGTGTACGATAAGGTGGCCTTTCGCATTATCGTCAACACGGTCAAAGAGTGTTACGAGTCCCTGGGTACCATTCACGGCAGTTGGACACCGGTTCCTGGTCGGATCAAAGATTTCATTTCCGCACCCAAATCCAACAACTACCAATCGCTGCACACTACGGTGGCTGGGCCAGGTGGTCATTTTATCGAAATCCAAATCCGCACAGAAGAAATGGATCGGGTGGCGCAGGAAGGTGTTGCTGCCCATTGGGCCTATAAAGAAGGGCAAAAAATAAATAATCGGGATGCCCGCCTTTTCAAGGATCTCAAAAAACTGGTAAAGAACCTTCAAGAGGTTGAAGATCCAGGAGAATTTCTTGATTCGGTTCGAGGCGAACTCTTTGACCCAGATATCTATGCCCTGACCCCAACAGGCGAGGTTCGGGAGATGCCCAGGGGTTCCACGCCCATTGATTTTGCCTATGCCATCCATACCGCTGTCGGTGATAAATGTACCGGTGCTAGGGTCAACGGTCGGCTGGTGCAGCTGAAATACGAGCTGCAAAACGGCGACATCGTTGAAATCATCACCTCGAAAAACCAGCAGCCCAAGCAGGCCTGGCTGCAATTGGTCAAGACCAGTCGAGCCCGAGCCAAGATCCGGCAATGGCTACGAAAAGAGGATAAAGAACAAACGCTAGAGGAAGGTCGAGAGATCTGCGAGCGGGAGCTCAAGCTGCTTGATACCAGCCTGAAAAAACTGATCAAGAACGGCCATATTCGTTTCTTACTGGAAGAACTGCGCTGCAACTCTCTGGATGATATGCTGGCCAAAATGGGAAGCGGAGCAATTACCACCCGCCATCTTGTGCGTGCCCTGATCCCCAAAGAACTCCAACAGCAGGAAGAGCAGAGCCCGGAAGAAGAGCTGTTGGAACTGATTGAGGTTGGGCAGCAGAAACCTGCGCCTAGCTCCAAGGGCGCGATCCAGATTGACGGCGTCGATGATATGCTGATCAAAATCAGCCAATGCTGTAAGCCAGTACCGGGTGACGAGGTTATCGGTTTCATCACTACCGGAGTGGGAATCTCTGTGCATAAGGCCGACTGTCCCAGCCTGCTAGCCACAGACCCGGTTCGCTGGGTTGAGGTCAACTGGTCCGGCGATGTGCAGGGCAGACACCGAACAGAGCTCTTTTTACGGGCTGAAGACAGGAAAAACCTGCTGGCAGATATCAGCTCGCTGATCTCCAGTGATGATGCCGATGTTATTGAGTTCAGCTCCCGGACAACCTCGGAAAACATTGCCGAGTTCCGAATTGTTTTGGAAATTACCGACAGAAATCATCTGCAAAAATTACTGACCCATTTACAGCAGATGCCGGATATGATCGAAGTACGCAGGCGATAGGGACATGCAGCTTTTCTGCGAAGTCTGCGGTAACGAGGTAGACTCAGGTATCAGTTATTGCCCTTTTTGTGAGTCTAAGCTGAATTTCTCCGTTCCTGGCCAAGGCATACCGCATAGGGCTGTTAAGCTGAAACGAGGCATGCCCACAGTCGAGCAGGCCTTGGGCCGACTGGAGCGCGAGCTGGAGCAGGCCCAAAAAGAAGGCTGCCGGGTGCTCACCCTGATCCACGGTTACGGTTCCTCGGGTCGCGGCGGTGTGATCAGAGAGGAAATTCGAGAAAAGTTACAATTCCTCAAATATCGCGGCGAGATTAATGATGTGCTCACCGGTGAAAACTTCAGTACCGGCAACGGTTCCGGGCGTAACCTTGTACGTCGTTTCCCCTTTCTTCGTCAACACCGTGACCTCAACAAGGGCAATCGCGGGATAACCTTAGTGATTCTCTGATAACTCTTTGTTGTTGTATCGGCAATACCGCTAAAGCTCATCCTGCTCTTCTTCCCCAGCTTCTTTTTCATCTATACGGCGCAGGCCCTCCATAACCAGGCCCATAAATCCTCCTAGAACCGGCAATTCTTTTTCCTCCTCAGAAAGCCCCTTCGTATAGGAAAACGTACCTTCTTGTTTCGCAAGTATAGAAAATATAGCATCTTTTCCTTCATAATCACCGCATGTGCAATACACTATTTCTCCGGCATTGAACAGAACAAGCGCCTTGCTTTCCTCAAAAACAAAATCAACCTTGCCGGTTTTACCGCCAGAATTAATCAATTGAAAAAGTTCCACCGAGTTGATATCCGCGAGTTCACCGTTCATACCGGAAGTGATGTTTCCAGCCCGAAGCGTGTTCTTCTGCACACGTTCAACAAGAATACGATAGAAAAAAATTTGCAAAACTGGGTAGGTAGAAAGAATGCGCTTAAAATCTATTGCTTTTAACGAGGCCAATTCTACCGCTGTCTTTGAATGCACCGAAGCAGAGGTCAATTCGCCAGAGAGAAGACTCATCTCACCAAAAATATCTCCCGGTCCGAGCTTGGCAATCACCCCGTTATCTTCCCGCACCACAACCACTTCTCCAGCTAAAACGACATAAAGATGAGAGGCCACCGTACCGGATTCACGAACTATATTATTGGCCGGATATTTTTCCAGTTTCATCAGGAGGGCCAAATCCTGTAGGTCGAAATCATCAAGAGATTCAAAAAGTTCCATCCTTCGGAAAAGATCGAAAAATCTCCCTACAAGTTGACTGCCCGCCCGTTTTTTCGAGGCTTCAAGAAGATTCATCTGCAAGGTTGAATAGATAACCTTCTTTTTGTATTCAAACCGAATCAACCCTACACATCCGCCACACTCAAATTTAACCTGCCTCGCGCCCGGCTGGGCAAGACGATGCTTGAGAAGATTACAGTCGTCCATTGCTGTTATCAATCCCTGCACCAACCACACGCAGAGATCCTTGTTCCCTCCGGCAGAAATTGTTGAATCACGTATTATAAATTCATCTTCTACCTGATACAGAGGACAGGAATGCTCCTCTGTAACAACAAATACTGCATTACGACGATACACTAGTATACACCAAAGGGGGGTTATTCAGCTGAAATTACGTAAGGATTGTGCCCGCAGACAAAACGAAAACGCTCATTTAACTTAAGGTCCTATTTTCCGGT
>JBATKL010000212.1:0-1608 GCA_049669385.1 Candidatus Electrothrix sp.
AGAAAAACTACGATGTAAACAAAGTGCAGGAAATGGATGGGGAAGATGAAACAATATGCTTTGAGCTTCCTGAAATATAACGAACGAATACAACGAACACGTTGCGTGCAAAATACTGCACGCAACAGTGAAAGATGGGAGATGGAGAGCTAAGAAAACGGAAAGCGTTACATTAAAATGAATATCCCATCGTTATGTACCCTGAAGCCTGCTCACTGACAACCTCCTGCTCAATCTGCCCCAGTGGCTCTCCAGCAAGAACCTGATACTGATCTCCGTCAACAGAGATATTGGTATACTGCGCTCCCACTTCGACAAACCACCACGGAGAAATCCGAAAGTTACCGCTCACCTCAAACATATAGGCGGTACCATCCATATCTCCTATAGATACTTTATTATAATAGACATGGTAGAGTTCATCCTCGGAAGAGGCTAAAGGCGCGACAGAAAACTTTCCAGAGAGATCAAACTGGGGGGTCAACTGCATATCAGCGCCCAGCAGAAAATAGATCATAGAAAAGGTATTTTCATAGGTAATGCCGGTCGATCCATTGCCGACATAATTATACCCTGAAATACCGGTGGGAGAGTATTGCATGATCAAATCTCCCTCGTACTCAAAATCCTGGTGCAAATAACCAACGCCAGCAAAGAGGTTCCAATGTCCCTGCTGAAGGTAGATCCACTCAAAATCTACATCCAGAATGAAGGCGTTAAAGGCAGAGATACTGCTTTCCGAGTAGATATCCGCTGATCCGCCCGCAGAAAACCAGTCACGGTCAATCATCGTTTCATCTGGATCATCAACAGCTGTTTTCAGGGTACCGTTTATGCGCCATATCGGGTTCAGCGTCAGAGAACCTTCAAAGCGGGCCAGCAGGATATCCATCGGCCACTGAAGCTCGCTGAGGGGAAAGAAGGTACTTTCATTGTGCCCATCAGCATAATTGATCTCGCCACCGATGGAAGACGTGATATCGCCGCTCATTGCTTCCAAACCAAAGGACAGATCAACTTGACCAGCGAAATACGGGGCAACATAGGCAGCAGCCTGAGCCTGGGTGAGCAGCATACCGGTGCTGATTAATCCAACTGCCCGTCCAAATCCTCGTATATTGCGTATCGCCTTTTTTTGCCCTGATGGTTTCATCGTTTTTCTCCTTCCTTTTCTCCTTTAAGGACACATTCGCCATCCTCTCCGCACACTCCGCAACGACGACAGAGACTCGGATCACAGGGCGGGGTGGTTCGGCCTGTCAAAGAACGCTCCAGCTCCTTAGCAAGATACCCCGCTTGAATGCCCTGATCAACCACCTGCCAGCAGAACAGCTCATCATTTTCCCTTGGTCGAACCGCATATTGCCAGGAGGAGAGCTTATGTTTTTTCATAGCCTGTTTAAAAGTCGCCTTCCCCATACCGATGTCAAGCAAGGCCGGCCCAATACGGCGATCCGCTCGTGAAAAAACCGCCTGGGAAAGCACCTTATCCGGTCGATCAACCTTGATATGGAGATTATCGACCCTGGCAAAAGATTTTTTCAAATATTTAATTTTCTTTTTTAAATTGAGCACTGCCGCTGTACAATCCCGGTCCTGCATGGCTCG
>JBATKL010000213.1:0-9293 GCA_049669385.1 Candidatus Electrothrix sp.
ACAATGAGCAAACACGTTTATATAAAAACCTTTGGCTGCCAGATGAACGAGCGGGACTCGGAAATCATGGCCCAGCTTCTGTCTCAATCCGGCTATATCGCGGTGGGAGAGCAAACAGATGCCGACCTGGTCATCCTCAACACCTGCTCCATTCGCGCCAAGGCAGAACAAAAGGTTTTCAGCATGCTTGGAATGCTCCGCAAGCAGAAAAAAAAGCAACCAGACCTGCGCATAGCAGTGGCTGGCTGTGTGGCTCAGCAAGAAGGTGAGCACATCTTCCACCGAATGCCCCATGTGGATATCGTGGTGGGAACCCAGCAACTCTATCAGCTGCCCGAGATGCTCGGACGCCTTGAGCGGCAAGAGACAACGAGGGAAATATCCTGTGATCTTGACAAAGAGTTCACGATCCCTCCTTTTCAACGATTACTAGAGGAAGCTCCTGCTCTTGCACAGATACAAGCTCAGTCAGCAGAGTTTCGTAAATTCGTAACCATCATGCAGGGCTGTAATAATTATTGCAGCTATTGTGTGGTGCCGAAAACACGCGGGCGGGAGATCAGCAGGCCGGTTGCGGATATCCTGGAAGAAGTCAGGCTCCTGGTTGCACGGGGCATCAAAGAAATCACCCTGTTGGGCCAGAATGTTAATTCCTACGGCTGCACCAATACGGTTGCCGAAAACCCGACCGGCTTTGCCGACCTGCTCAAGATGGTTGCCGAAATACCCGGAGTGCAGCGACTGCGTTTCACCACTTCAAATCCGCAGGATCTCTCCACTGAACTGATGCAATGCTTTCGCGACCTTCCCAACCTCTGCCCGCAGTTCCATCTGCCGGTGCAAGCCGGTTCCAATGCTGTCTTGAAAAAGATGCACAGAAAGTACACCCGAGAGATATATCTGGAAAAAGTAGCAGAACTGCGCTCCTATTGCCCTGATATCGCCATCTGTACCGATGTCATTGTCGGCTTCCCCGGAGAAACAGAGGAAGATTTTGCTCAAACCATGGATCTGCTGGAAACCGTTCGCTTCCACGGTTCGTACTCTTTTAAATACTCTGATCGTCCCCATACCCGCTCAGCTGATTTCAGCGACAAGGTCGATGAGGAGGTGAAAGGGGAACGGCTGCAACGTTTTCAACGCCGTCAGGATACCATCAGCTTAGAACGTAACCAAGAATTTCTTGGCAAGACGGTTGAGGTCATGGTTGAATCCTGCTCCCCCTCCAAAGCACAGGGACGAACAGGAACGAACCATATTGTCCATTTCACCTCTCCAGTAAATCGGCTGCCCGGTGACCTGGTTTTGGTTACTGTTACTCATGCAGGCGAGCATTCCCTGCAAGGGGAGCCGGTTACAACAGAGAGTTCGCTCTAAAAGCGATATAAAGGATATCTGCATGGCACTTTCTCTTTTTGATCTTGATAATACCCTGTTAGCTGGCGACAGCGATTATGAATGGGGCCGTTTTCTCGTTAAAAAAGGCCTGGTTGATGAGGCCTCTTATGAGGCGGAAAACAACCGCTTTTACGAGCAATACAAACAGGGCACCCTCGATATTTATGAATTTTCTGCGTTCAGCTTTCAGCCGCTGGCAGCACGCAGCATGGAAGAACTTCAGCTGCTCCATGCAGAATTTATGGAGGAAATTATCCAACCGATGATCGGAGAGAAGGCTCTCGCCCTAGTGAATAAGCATAAAGAGCAAGGAGACACCGTGATGGTTATCACGGCGACTAACAGCTTTATCACCGGGCCTATTGTCCACGCCTTCGGGATAGAGCATCTCCTGGCAACAGAGCCGAAGATCGTCAATAATCGCTATACCACAGAGATTGACGGCATCCCCTGTTTTCATGAAGGCAAGGTACAACGCCTGCACAACTGGCTGGCTGAAAATAAGATATCGCTTCAAGGGAGCTGCTTTTACAGTGACTCGATTAATGATCTTCCCTTATTGGAAAAGGTGGAGATTCCTGTTGCCGTTGATCCGGATAAGAAATTGGCAACGCTTGCCCGCCAAAGAGGATGGGATATTATTTCATTGCGCGATTGACAGGAAAACGGACAGCGACTGAATCCCCTCTCTTAAAGGATATTGTTTTTTCAAAAGTCTTTTTTTTATGGACAGCGACTTGTTTTCTACATAACTTATAAGGTGAATCCTAATTTTTTATGATAACCTCACTGTACCATATTATTTCATATTTTTTCTCTTACTTGGACACACAAGTATTCTACCTTGAATAATCGACACGTTCAGTGCCGTAAAAAGTCGAGAGCTCGACTTCCAGGTCAGGTTCCAGTGTCGATTATATGTAGTCAGCTACTTATTATGCTGGATCAGCGTGCCAATATGAACCTCTCCTCAACTCAAGTAATAAAACTTGCAACATCTTACTGAATCCATGGAAAAAAAGAAGGTCAAAATTTTAATTGTAGACGATGAGCAAGTGCACAGGTACATGCTCTACTCCATGCTGACAGAGTGGGGCTGGTCCTGTCAGGAAGCGGATGACGGCAAGACAGCGGTTGAAGCGGTACGACAAGGACCCTTTGATGTTATCCTCTTGGATGTCTGTATGGAACCTATGGACGGCGTAGAGGCTCTACGCAAAATACACTCCATCAATCCATCAATCCCGATCGTGATGATGACAGCCTACTCTTCAATAGATTCAGCTGTTGAGGCGATCAAGCTGGGTGCCCATGATTATCTTACAAAACCCATAGATTTTGAACGGCTTCGCCAAACTCTGGAAGTTGCAATAGGGCATCGTCAGCAGCCCGACAAAGCAGAGCTGTCAGAGAAACCCTTTGGCGAGGACGGGAGGATTATCGGTTCTTCAACTCCGATGCAGACCCTCTGGGAGATGGTTGTCCAGGTTGCCCCCACAGAGGCGACTGTCTTGGTCACCGGTGATTCAGGAACCGGCAAGGAGCTGGTCGCCTCTGCTCTCCATTATAAGAGCCATCGCCGGAAAGGGCCCTTTATCAAGGTAAACTGTGCAGCCCTTTCCGAAACTCTGCTGGAATCCGAACTCTTTGGTCATGAAAAAGGAGCCTTTACCGGAGCGGACCGTCGCCGCGAGGGCTGTTTTGTCCAAGCTCAGGAGGGAACTCTTTTCTTGGACGAGATAGGCGAAACCACCCCTGCTATGCAGGCGAAACTCTTACGAGTCCTTCAGGAACATGAACTTCAGCGTGTCGGTGGCCAAGACATCATTACTGTTGATGTGCGCATTGTTACGGCCACCAACCGGGACCTAGAAGCAGAGGTAAAAACAGGAAATTTCCGGGAAGATCTTTATTATCGACTGAATGTTGTGGCCCTGGACATGCCTTCTTTATGTGACCGTGACGGTGACATCCCCTTGCTCGCTGATTTTTTTGTGCGCAATTTTGCCAAAAGAAACAAGCGAGAGGTACAGGGAATCACTCCTGAGTGCATGGATATCTTGAATCGCTATCCCTGGCCGGGCAATGTTCGAGAACTGGAAAACGCCATAGAACGGGGTGTGATCCTAATGCGAGGAGATTATCTTGACCTTGATAGTCTGCCTATGGCTGTTCAGAACTGGGCTGGAATGAATCCGAAAAAGGAAGAAGAGCAACCGTCCACTTTGAGAGAAGCTGAGCGTGTTCTCATCCTGAAAACCCTTGAGGAAACCAACGGAAACCGCAGTGAGGCCGCCCGTCGCTTACAGATTACTCGAAAGACCCTGCTGAATAAACTGAAGAAGTATGGCGTGTAAAAAAGGGTACAAGAAGGGACGCAAAAGTAAAAAAGTAAAAAAGTAAAAAGCCCTAGGGTTACTCTAACCTAGGGCTCTCACAAATCTGCTACTGCAAGCCTCATTACCCCTCCTTCCCTCCGTGACTTCCTCTGGTTCTTAATTTCGCCTTTGCTCTCGCCTTTGATCTCCGTCCTTGACGATCACTCTCTTATCATAAAGGATCAGAAAGACCAGCAGCGCAACAAAAAGTCCCGCATGGATCGTAAGCAGGAGGACCGCAGTGGAAAAAGAAGCTGCAAAGCCTCCGCTCTGAAGCTTAAGATCATTGCGTACGAAAAAGTTTTTCTGAAACGTTTTCTTATCAGTTTCGCTCGGCACGTATAAGGTATAGACGTCTGACTCGTTTTTAAACGGTAGGGCGACACCATGCCGCTGATAAATAAGTTGTGCTGCGATCTTCCGTTTATGACCACTGACTGCTGTCACCACATATTCTGCCAGCTCCTGCTGTATTCCCCTGTTCACTTCTTCTGAAATCTGTTGCTGCATGACAAGACTGCCGCGAATAATAACCAGCAGGAAAGAAATATTTGCAAGAAACATCCCGATAAAAAGGAGGGCAAAATATTTTCTTTTTTCTCGATTCGCAACCTGCCAAAAACTGACCGGCAGAAAAACAGACAGAAGTAATGCCAGGGGGAATTGAATTGCATCCTGCTTAACCAATTGGGGAAAGAAGCCGTAACCGAGCAAAAAAGTCAGCCAGATGATCCCTGTTATCGATGGTATTTTCTTCATTTTTTTTCAATACGTTGAGTGTAAGAGGAGCAATGTTGCAGCCGACCTTCTCGGCGACAGCCTGGACGCAGAAGTGTTACAATGTAGCCTTTCGTAAAATGAACGCAAGCACTCATTTTATTTTTCTCTACGCTTTTCTCTACGCTTTTCTCTACGCCTTGCTCTCTCCTTTATTAAAAAATGGCGATACAGTGACTCGCTGACTTTTTTATGTTGCCAGATAATCTCAGAGCTTATATATATTAAAAGTAAAAAAATTTTTACTGCTTTTATCTAGGTAAAATGCAGCTCGTCCGAACATACGGGCAATGAAATAAAATTCACCGAACAAGGAGAGTGAGAATCATGAAACTGAAAGTGTTGGCACAGGCTGTGGTTTTAGTCGTGCTGTCGGCGGGTGTCGCCTTTGCCGGAGGCAGAGCCCTCACCTGCGACGACTGCTCAGATGAATGCTTGGAAAATCCTTACAGCAAAGGATGTCCGTCTGTTTGCAAGGATCCAGAATGTCAAGTATCCTGCGACGACTGCTCAGATGAATGCAAAAAAAATCCCTATGGTGCGGGTTGTCCAGATATCTGTAGGGATGTAACCTGCCAGTCCTGCGAGGACTGTACAGCTGAATGTAAGATTAATCCCTATGGGGAAGGTTGTCCAGATATATGCCGTGACATAAAATGTTACAGCTGTGATGATTGTTCTGTAGAATGTATAGAGGATCCTGAAGGCCAGGATTGCCCGCCTGTATGTGATGAGTTGGGTTGCAATATCTGCGATAAATTCCCGACTGATTGTCCTGCATCCTGCAAAGAAGGGTCTCAAGATCAAGAAAGCTGTCCGACAGAATGTCAGGATGTACCGGAAGAATGTCTATCTGAAGAGCCGGCCAAGCCAGCACCCGTCGCCATCACCTGTGACGACTGCCCGCCTGAATGTGAAGACAATCCTTATGCAGACGACTGCCCTGCCGAATGTCAGGAACTCAACTGCTACGCCGGACCGAGAAGCCCACTTCGTTTTATTGGCGACATCGGTTACCTGCGCCTTTCCGATCCAGCTGATTTTCTCTTTGCTCGCGTGGGTGTAGAGTATAGCCCCTATGCCGGGACTTCTTATGAGAATATTTCTTACTTGGCTATGGTCGGTGCAGCTCCAAAGCTGGACGGTTCTGACGGTGACGACGCGTTGTTAATTGATGCCTTTGCTCAGTACAACTGGTCTGATGCCTTTGATGGCTTCATCGGCCTCGGACTCGGTGCCTGGATAAGTTCTGGAGATAATGATATCGACTCCGAAGACACGGACCTCGATATTCTGGCTAATATTGGAGCACGTATATACGGCGATCGAGATGACTTCAATATTTCCGTCTTCCTCGAAGCTCGAAATGCTGTTGATGAGCTGAGCGATATGGACCAATATGGACGTTTTGGTATCGGACTGCGCTTCCAGCACTGATTGACCGCTTCCATACAAGCCGTACAGTACAAGTAAAGCTTCTACAAAGGGCGCAGGGATTTTTCCCCTGCGCCCTTTTTTTATGAGAAGGGAGCAAAAGAAGGCAAGCTTAACACAAAGAGGGGTATAAAAAATGGAACAAAGAGTAAAGAAACCGGTCAGCGAGTGCCTCGGTTAAAATAGACAACGGCATGCCAAAGCAACACCGTTGTCCTTCACTATCATCAACTACTGCAGCCCTTAGACCTCAGTAACAGTGATAGCGTCTGCTTCACAAACTTCAACACAGGTCTCACAACCCAGACATTCGTCTTCGTTTACCGGGTCTGACTTTCCATCAACGAGCTCAAATACTCCAGCGGGGCAAGAACCAACACACTCTTCACAACCTGTACATTTGTCTTTATCTACAACGACTTCAAACATTGCCTTTCTCCTTAGTAGCGGCCCTCTAACGAGCCCTTTTATAAAAGTAACCTCACGATTAATTATGTACAAATCACATGTACTAACTTCGGCAAAGATACCCTTAATATTTTTACTGTCAATATTTTTTTTACATGATCCGCTCAGCCAGATATCCCCCTCTGTCTAACCAGCATTTTTTGGTATCACCGTGAAAAAATAATCCTCAAATAATCCAGAAAAAAACAGCAGGCCCTTCCTTCTTTTTGACTCCTTTTCAAGACGTATACAATAAAGAAATTAAGCATGAGTTTAAAACTTAAAATTTTCTGCCGAAAACGACTCATCGTTTACAATTCCCACCTACAGCTTGACAAGGTCTCAATTTTGTAGTAAACAGCTTTCTAGTGTTACAAAAAATAAAAAAATATTACTTTTATTCATCATGCATATTTCAGAAGGAATTCTTTCAGCACCGGTTTTAATAAGCGGCGGAGTCGTTACTGCGATAGGCACCTTCATCGGATTAAAAAAAATTGATCTTGAACAGATCATGCCCGTTGCTCTGCTTTCTTCCGCTTTTTTTGTTGCAGGGCTTGTCCATGTCCCTCTTGGTCCAGGATCTATCCACTTAATGCTTGTCGGCCTGCTCGGCGTCATGCTAGGCTGGGCCGCTTTCCCGGCGATCCTTATAGCCCTCTTTCTCCAGGCCCTGTTTTTCCAATTCGGCGGCTTTGCCGTCCTCGGGGTCAACACGCTCACAATGTCTGTCCCGGCGCTCTGCTGTTATTATTTGACCCGCCCTTGGATGGACAACCCCAAAACACGACCTGCTGCCGCTTTTGTTGCAGGCTCCTTGGCCATTCTGCTGGCCTCGCTGCTGACATCCTGCGCTCTCGCTCTTACCGATACCGGCTTCACAACAGCTGCACAACTCATTATTGCAGCCAATATACCGGTCATGATTATTGAAGGATGTATCACCATGTTCACAGTCGGTTTTCTCGCCAAGGTCCAACCAGAAATTTTACACCTCGAATACGCATGAGCCGGTCCCGTATCTTGCCAGTCTTCCTCTTTGCTGTATTGTTTTCAGCCTTCACGCTACCAGCTCAAGCGCATAAACTGAATGTCTTTTCCTGGGCAGATGACCAGCGAATTTATGGAGAGGCTTTTTTTAACGGGGGACGTAAAGCAAAAAACATAACGGTTGATATTCGAAATGTTGCAACACAGACCTCTCTGCTGACAACACAAACCGACGATGAAGGAAAATTCCAATTCACTCCGCCTCAACAGGCTGCTCAACAAAAGATGGATCTGTTGATCGCTGCGGATTCAGGAGATGGGCATCGTGGAGAATGGCTTCTAGTCGCGGACGAATACCTCTCGCCAGGCGATCCCCTTCCCACATCATCCGTACCTCAAAAGGATCAAGCCTTTGCAGGAGGCCTTGATGTAGAGATTGTACGAAAAATCGTGCGCCAAGAACTCAACAGAGAGTTAGTGCCTATTAAACGACATCTTGCTGAAAGAAGTGGAAAAAAGGTCAATCTCCGAGATATTATCGGCGGGATCGGCTGTATTATCGGACTAGCAGGACTCCTTGCCTGGTTCCAGGCAAGCCAAAAAAAGAAGAAAACAACTTCGACAGAGGGATAAAGTGTCCCTTGTTGGAAAAAAGGATCTTGCTCTATGTTGATCCAAAAAATAATATCTGATACAAAAAAAAGGAGTATTTCACGATGAAGATCAAAGCTGTTGCTGCAACTGCACTCTTTCTCGCCTGCATGACCGGTGAGTCCCTTGCCCATTTCGGGATGATTATCCCCTCGGACAATATCCTGACACCGAAAAAGAAGAGCGTTCAACTTGACCTTTCTTTTTCCCATCCCTTTGAAATAATCGGTATGGAACTGGAAAAGCCGAAAGAATTCTTTATGGTGTCTGGCGATAAAAAAACCGACCTGCTTCCGGCTCTTAAAGCGACCAAGGTGATGGATAATCCTAGCTGGACAACGGAAGTTGCCATCAAACGCCCTGGGGTATACACCTTTGTCATGGAGCCGACCCCGTACTGGGAACCGGCTGAAGACCTGCATATCATCCATTATACCAAAACCATAATTGCCGCCTTTGGCGAAGACCAAGGCTGGGATGAGCCAGTGGGTATTGCTACAGAAATCGTACCACTGACCCGTCCCTTTGGAAATTATGCAGGCAACAGCTTTTCCGGCCAAGTCTTACTGAACGGAAAACCAGTCCCCGGTGGAGAGGTTGAAGTGGAGCTGTACAACAAGGACAAGAAGTTCAGTGCTCCCAGCGATTACCACGTCACTCAGGTCGTCAAGGCTGACAAAAACGGAGTTTTCACCTTTGTCTGTCCGCAAGCAGGTTGGTGGGGATTTTCCGCCCTCAATGAAGCCGACTACACCATCAAGGATCCGGAAGGAAACGAGAAAGGGGTTGAGCTGGGTGCTGTGCTCTGGACCTATCTGGATGCCTACAAGGAAAAATAAACATCCATCCCGCCCCTTCTGGGGCGGGACAACAAAACAGCAAATAATGAAAGTTAAGCCAGGCGACTCCAAGGAGTCACCCGCTCCTTTCATATAAAAACCTGTTGAATCTGTCGGTGCAGTCATGTTATGAGACCCGCATGACCTTTGAACAGTTTAGTGACGGCACTTCATTTCTGCACCGGGCAGACCCCAAGGGGAAACTGATCAGCACTGGCATACTCAGTCTGGTCATTGCCCTCAGTCAAACTTGGCCCCCTGCCCTGCTCGGTTTCCTGCTCGCCTTTATTCTTGTGCTTACAGCACGCTTATCATGGACAAAGCTTTTACGGCGTCTGCTTATCGTTAACAGCTTCAACCTCCTGCTTTGCCTTCTTCT
>JBATKL010000214.1:0-1519 GCA_049669385.1 Candidatus Electrothrix sp.
ATTCAAAAGACTATCATCCGGCATTAAAGGTTTTCACTCTTGTTGTCCTGACTTCCGGTGACCGTCATAAAACGGACATCGCAATGACAGATTTTGATCCTCACGATTTATCTGGGAACCCTTTAAATGAAATTCCTCATAAAATTATCTACCTGTGTCCTAAATATGTCAATGATGCCACTCCAGAGCCTTATCGGGAATGGCTGCTGGCAATTAATGACACGTTAGATGAAGAGGTTGATGAAAAACGCTATAGTCGACCGGAGATTCATAAACTTTTTGATCACATTCAGAAGGATCGGATTTCACCTGCTGAACGTGCGAATATGATTGAAGAGTATCATCAGGAGGAACTCCAGAGAGCACAGTTTGACGAAGGCAAGCTGGCCGTTGCGAAAGCCTTGCTTAAAGAGGGTATCCCCCCTCATATTATCGCTAAAACTACAGGATTTCCTTTGGATGCCATAATAGGGATAAAAAACCGTGTCGTAATTTCAGACTCTAACGCATCTTAATTTCGCAAGAGATTATGACCGAACAGAGCAATCATACCATCCTTGAAGTCAGTGACCTGACCATGCAGTTCGGCGGAATCAGGGCCTTGGACAAGCTGAATATCCGGGTGCGCCAAGGGGAAATTGCCGCCCTGATCGGCCCAAACGGAGCAGGCAAAACCACTTTTTTCAATTGCCTGACCGGAATGTACAAACCGACCTCGGGCAACCTCCTGCTGAC
Organism: Candidatus Electrothrix sp.; assembly: GCA_049669385.1. GTDB lineage: Bacteria > Desulfobacterota > Desulfobulbia > Desulfobulbales > Desulfobulbaceae > Electrothrix. The sequence goes on from JBATKL010000214.1 coordinate 736, forward strand.
ACCGCCGGGGCACGACAGTAAACGACTCAACGGCTTAAAACCCAATCAGGTGACTGAGCAGGGACTGGCCCGGACCTTTCAGAATATCCGCCTCTTCCCTGACATGAGCGTCCTGGAAAACGTCATGATCGGTTGCCATTGCCGAACCAAGGCCAGGGTGCTCGGAGCAATCTTTCGCGATAAGCAAACGATCAAGGAAGAAAAAGAGGTCATTGCTCGCTCCTATGCTCTGTTAGAAAAAGTCGGGCTTGCCGAGCTGGCCAATGAATTTGCCAAGAACTTACCCTATGGAGCGCAACGCAGGCTCGAAATAGCCAGGGCTCTGGCAACTGATCCCGCTCTCCTGCTGCTTGATGAACCGGCAGCCGGCATGAATCCCCAGGAGACTGTGGAGCTGGATGCATTGATTACCGAAATCCGAGATGACGGTATTTCCATCCTTCTGATTGAGCACGATATGAAATTGGTCATGAGTCTTTCCGACCATATATTTGTGATGGATTACGGCAAAAAAATCGCTGAAGGCACCCCTCACGAGGTTCGGAATAATTCAGAAGTTATCAGGGCGTATCTCGGGGAAGACATAGAATCCGGCAGTGCTATAACAGCGTAACAATTCCCATTCCGCCCCTTTTGGGGCGGAAGAATAAAATACATACAATGAGCAAACACGTTTATATAAAAACCTTTGGCTGCCAGATGAACGAGCGGGACTCGGAAATCATGGCCCAGCTTCTGTCTCAATCCGGCTATATCGCGGTGGGAGAGCAAACAGATGCCGACC
>JBATKL010000215.1:0-2757 GCA_049669385.1 Candidatus Electrothrix sp.
GGTTTGAGCACCCCACCTCGGGTGCCATCATGCTCCGGGGCCAGGATATCTCACATCTGCCGCCCAATCAGCGTTCCGTCAACACCGTGTTTCAGAATTATGCCCTGTTCCCGCACATGACGGTCGCTCAGAACGTGGCTTACGGATTGATGATCAAAAAGGTTCCCCGTCCGGAGCGAAAGGAGCGGGTCGCCGAGGCCTTGGCCCTGGTGCAGATGAACGGCATGGAACACCGAAAACCTGCGGAGCTCTCCGGCGGGCAGCAGCAGCGGGCCGCTTTGGCGAGGGCCCTGGTTAACCGCCCGGCAGTCCTCCTCCTGGATGAACCCCTCGGTGCCCTGGACTTGAAGCTGCGCAAACAGATGCAATACGAATTGAAACAGCTCCAGACCCGGCTTGGCATCACCTTTATCTATGTGACCCATGACCAGGAAGAGGCCCTGACCATGTCCGACCGCATTGCGATCATGAATGCCGGTCAAGTCTTGCAGGTGGATTCTCCGGCTGTGATCTATGAACAACCGGCCACCCGCTTTGTGGCGGATTTTATCGGCGAGACAAATTTTCTGCGCAGCAGGGTACTGGAAGCCGGGAACGGCACAATAACGGTGGAAATTGCCGGAGAACGGATCGTCCTCCTAATGGATGGGGCATGGACAGCAGGCGATGAAGTACTGCTGGCGATCCGGCCGGAACGGCTGGAACTTGGCCTGCACAATGAGCTTCCGGCAGTCATGATGGAGCAGAACCATCCGTCAGCCCTGAACGGGGTTATTGAAAGCTCCATGTTCATCGGAACAGATATTCGTTGCCTTATCCGGCTCTGGAATAACGAATCCCTTGTTGTCCGGCTCCAGAACACCCGTCAATACCCGCTCACAGCATATACAACCGGTGAGCAGGTAAAAGTCTGGTACTATGCTGATGATATGCGGCTGCTGAGCGAATGATGCTCCGATATTCTACAAAATTACCTTGCCCCTGAGCCAAATAGCCCCTATAATCATCTCATAATTTGAGACGAAAAAGACAAGGGCACGCATGGCAAACAAATACATCTGGCAGCATTCAACTTGGCCAAACCTGCAATGGGATGAGCAGGCCCTTGCCTCCCTTGTCACCCAATGCAGAAAGAAACAGCATTTCCTGCTCGGTGCGGTCTCGGTACTGGGCTTTGATTTACGCCTTCAGGCCCAAGGCATTATTCTTGAAAAAGAAGTCATCGAAACCTCGGCCATCGAAGGGGAACAGCTTGACCCAGAAGGGGTTCGTTCTTCTGTGGCCAACAAGCTGGGCTTAGCAACGGCAGGCTCCCGCCCCGCAGATCGGAAAACCGACGCAACAGTGGAGGTTCTCCTAGATGCTGCCAAGCATTTTAACACCCCCCTTTCTCAAGAGCGCCTCAAAGGCTGGCATGCTGCCCTCTTTCCAGACGGATACTCCGGGTTTCATCGGATAGTCACCGGAGACTGGCGACAGCAGGAAATGGAAATCGTTTCCGGGCCAGAAGGTCGGCAACAGGTCCATTATAAGGCACCGCCGCCCGAGGCTGTCCCGGAAGAAATCAAATTTTTTCTCCATTGGTTGAACAACCATACCTCATCTCCATCCGCAATAGACGGCCTTATCAGAGCCGGGCTTGCCCATTACCGCTTTGTTGCCATCCATCCCTTTGATGACGGCAATGGCCGAATCGCCAGAGCACTCACTGACATGGCCTTGGCCCAGGATGAAAACAGCGCAATCCGCTTTTACAGCCTCTCCAATCGAATCATGCAGGACCGGGACGCCTATTATGCGGTGTTGGAGCGATGCTCCAACGGTTCAGGAGATGTCACGCCCTGGTTGGAATGGTTTTTACAGAGCTTTCAACAGGCGGTTATCAGTTCTCAGGAACTCATCAACCGTGTTCTGGTCAAGGCGGGCTTCTGGCAGGAATTTGCCGGAACAGAACTGAATCCACGCCAGAAAAAAGTCGTCAACACTCTGCTGGATGCGGGCAAGGGCAATTTTGAAGGATATTTAGCAGCCCGAAAATATCGTTCCTTGGCAAAAACAACTAAGGCCACTGCTTCCCGCGACCTGGAAGATCTTATCAAAAAAGGTATAATCATGCGCTTGGAAGGTGGCGGGAGAAGCAGCAAATACGACCTTACCTGGGAGCGCTTTGAACCGGGCCATGTTATGGAGGAAAGATGAATCATACTTCGCAACAAACTTCGCCGCAATTCATCCGCATGAGCGGCACCGATCAAGTGGTTTGGAACATGGTGATTGACGAGGATCTGTTCTGCATCTGGGCTATTGCCTCGCTTGCTGAGCCGCTTCAGGATGCGCTTCTTGAGCAATCCCTCAAATACCTTCTCCAGACCGTCCCTATTCTCAATGCCCGTCCTGTTACCACTTGGTTTTCTGGAAAATGGCAGCTGCTGGCAAAAGAAGACGTAGGCGAGTTGATCAGTCGGGTCCAGGCGGAAAGCGATACCGAGGCTGAGGAGCAGTTACAGCAGGTCTTTATTCATCCGATCAATGCCAAGGGCGCAGCCATGATTCGGCTTCACTCCATTGACGGACCGGAAAAGCATTATTTCGTCATTCAAGTCCATCATCTTGTGGTGGACGGTGAGGGGCTGAAAAGGATCTGTGCCCAGTTTGCTGAGATCTACCGAGCGGTATACCGCGATCCGAGCTGGCAGCCGGACCAGATTCTTGATCCGTGCCGGAGCCTTGGTCAAATACTGCGTCAGGCTGCCCCCG
>JBATKL010000216.1:0-1546 GCA_049669385.1 Candidatus Electrothrix sp.
GTCAGCCGGACCGATGGAGCTCAGCGGTTGGATAGATGTAGACATTGGTTTTCTCCGTGAATTACTTCAAAATTAATCAATAATTAAGTCGGGATATGCCCCCAACGATATTTTTATAAGAAACAAAGGCTAAAAATTTAAATTATATTTAATTACAGAATTTTCTTTATTAATCAAACTTGCCTTAACTAATTCACCGAGAACGCTTTTCGCATTGATATTTTTACTGACGGATCGGCACTGCGATTCAATCCAGTTGAGTAATGTTTGCTCTTTTCCAGGGCGTTTTTTTGCATCTAGTTGCCGTAACCTTGAGACAGTTAATTCAGCACATGGACTAAACTTTGCTGGTTTTTTTTCCTTTACTGATTGCTTTTCAGCAGCTTCGGGTGTGATTTTTTGACAGATACGGCCTGATCTCTTAATATGGCTTACGAGCCCGTTAAAGCCATTATCTTTTGTAATAATATGAAACTGAACGTTTTTCGGTGCCTTTTGAGAAAAATTACCGAGGTAATAGGCAATATGAAAGTCCAAATTATTAGAACCGTTAGTGTTTAATTTTATAATTTCAATGCTAATAAACTCGTTAATAGCAGCATTGCCCATATTGATATTCGGATTTTTCGGACCACAAAAAACAAACAGTCTCTGATATATTGCAAGCTCAATATCTTTCAGACTACCAATATTTTCGTAATCAACAAAACCCCAGATCATCCGCGCCTCTGCTATTTTTTCGGTTTAAGACTCTCCATCCGCTTCCAAAGCCTGCATAAGGCCTCACGGGCCTCCGGGTTCGCAACATTTTCCGCCATAGATCGGAATTGCCGTTCAGCATCAGAATCAACATCAAGCGGAGGGGGAACGTATTTTTCTTCAGGAGTGTCAATCAGCTCTACGGGCTGCAGTGCCCAGCGGAGATCCTCAACAGTCAGAGCCCCTCGCAAGAAGACATTGATTTTAGCAATGATATCTGTTGAGCTGAAATGCATCTGCTGCATCCAGAGAGAATTATGCGCATAAACCCAGAGATCTTTTCTCCGAAAATAAGCAGGCATGCTGTGCTCGGCAAACACATCACCTACCAGCACAGGCCAATGCTGAACCAGCTTAAAAAGATGCCACTGATTTCCCCATTGCTGCTGCCCATACACACCGGACAGGGAATCAGATAAGGAGACAAGTTTTTTTTTCGTTTTTTCAACCATACAGCAGCCAGGGAACGTCTTGTATAGGAAGGAAAATTTCCAAGTATAACAGAACACCGGTACAGTGTATACCCTTTTTCCGCAGAGTTCAGGAGATAAAAAAGGACAACCTTCACGATCCGTGAAAGATGTCCTCTCGTCATCAGCAGCAATATCCATCCTCATAGACCGAGGGTAGCCTGTGCTTATTTCACATACGAGACAGGCAGGATGAAGAAAAAATTATTCCCCTCCGAGGTTTTTTCATAGCCGACAATTCCCCCATGAAGCTCAACAACATGCTGGATAAAGGCAAGTCCATGACCGGTACCATAAATCCCCTTACTGCCTTTCCC
>JBATKL010000217.1:0-2258 GCA_049669385.1 Candidatus Electrothrix sp.
ACGGTGCGAAGCAACTGCTGATAATCTGCTACACCTTTTTTCGCTTCTTCCATAACGTATTAAGATGGCGAGGCCAACCAGTTAAGATTGATTATGAAAAAATATCCTCAACCGCAACCTCAAGGTCAATAACCGGATCAGTAAACCGCCCGCTTGAACAGGAAAGGGGCTGCTGGATATCCTGAAACAGAACGATGGTCTTGGTCGGTGGGATCACAAGCCAGCAGGATTGCACTCCAGCCTGCAAATACACTTCAAACTTTTCAGTGAGTTCATTGACGGCCTGTTTCGGAGATAATATCTCAACCAGCAGAAGCGGGGGCTTGTCCGCCTTGACTTTATCATGAAGAAAATCAACCTTCCCCTTCTTATACAAAGTAATATCAGGAATATAATCAGTACCGCTGATATCCAATGTCATTTCAATGTGCAGATTATACTTCTCGTCCTGATCCAGCATCTTGGCAATCCTGTAAGCGAGATAGGATTGATTATACGAGGGGGGCATTCTGAATCCTCTATTTATAACTCCGCTGCGAAGGCGTAACCGCCTCAAACTCAAGCGGTTCCTGATGCAGGAGAGGTGGCTGTCCAACCCCTCTATGCTCCCAAACCGTCACATGCGAATACTGTGCATCATCGCGCTTGGCCTCATGCTCCTCGGTCTGGCTTTCCTCCCGCAGATGACAGCCGCAGGACTCCTTCCGTTCCAGGGCATCCAGCACCATGACTTCAGCGAATTCGAGAAAGTCCGCGACCCGACCGGCTCGTTCCAGCGATTGGTTCAACTCCTGTCCGGTTCCGGGAATATAGACATTGGCATAAAACTCTTCCCGAATAACCGGAATCCCAGCAAGCGCCTTGTTCAACCCTTCCTCATTACGGGCCATGCCGCAGTGATCCCAGAGCAGGACACCAAGCTTGCGGTGATAATAGTCCACCGGCTGGGTACCCGACTTTTTCCAGTCCCGATTGCGCAGGAGCCGAGCAATCCGCGCCGTGACCTCCTCCTCTGTCTCAGCAAAGGCCGGAGACTCTACCGCCGGGCGATCCGAACCAGCTTTTGCCAAGTAATTCCCAAGGGTCGCAGGAAGAATGAAATACCCGTCTGCCAATCCCTGCATAAGAGCACTAGCCCCGAGCCGGTTGGCCCCGTGGTCGGAGAAGTTGGCCTCACCAATGACGAACAGGCCATCCAGCGAAGACTGGAGCTGGTAGTCCACCCACAGACCGCCCATGGTATAATGGACTGCCGGGTAGATCATCATCGGTTCTTTGACCGGATCAGCAGCAGTAATTCGCTCGTACATCTGAAAAAGGTTGCCGTACTTCTTCAGAATGGTTTCCGAGCCGTCCCGTTTAAGAGCTTCGGCAAAATCCAAATATACTGCCTGCCCGGTCTCGCCCACGCCCTGCCCTTGATCGCAGACCTCCTTAGCATTGCGCGAGGCCACGTCTCGGGGAACGAGGTTACCAAAGCCAGGATACTTGCGCTCCAGATAATAATCGCGCTCTGCCTCGGGGATATCAGCAGGGCTGCGACGATCATCCGTCTTCTTGGGCACCCAGACCCGGCCATCATTACGCAGGCTCTCGCTCATCAGGGTCAACTTGGACTGGTAATCACCATGTACCGGGATGCAGGTCGGGTGGATCTGGACAAAACAGGGGTTGGCAAATCCGGCTCCCCGTTTATGTGCCCGCCAGGCCGCAGTAACATTACTGGCCATTGCATTGGTGGACAGATAAAAGGCATTGCCGTAGCCGCCCGTAGCCAGTACCACCGCATTGGCCGAGTATCTCTCCAACTCGCCGGTGAGCAGATTGCGGACAATGATACCCCGTGCCTGCCCGTCAACCACAACCACGTCCATCATCTCTCGGCGCGAATAGATAGTGACCTTGCCAGCTGCAACCTGACGCATCAGAGAGGAATAGGCACCGAGCAACAGCTGCTGACCGGTCTGACCACGGGCGTAAAAGGTACGGGAGACCTGGGCTCCGCCAAAAGAACGATTCGCCAGGGTGCCGCCGTATTCACGAGCAAAAGGTACCCCTTGGGCCGCGCAATGATCGATGATGGCGTTGGAAATCTGAGCGAGGCGATACACATTGGCCTCGCGGGACCTGAAATCCCCACCTTTGATGGTGTCGTAGAACAGACGAAACACAGAGTCGCTGTCGTTCTGGTAATTCTTGGCTGCGTTGATCCCCCCTTGCGCTGCAATGGAGTGGGCACGACGGGGACTGTCCTGAAT